>CBFHUY010000022.1:0-763 GCA_965658885.1 Hydrogenovibrio sp. | reverse complement strand
CTGTTTCATTTTAACTGTGTTGTTCGACATGACCATTGCCGTGGCCATCGGTATGGCCATGGCCGCCAGTCTATTTATTAAACGAAGTATTGAAGTAACCACCAATGACCGAGTTCCTCAGCACGAGCATCCACAAGGATTGCCCGATGAAATCGCTGTTTATGACATTAACGGCCCCCTATTTTTCGGTACTGCGCAAAAGACCATGAACCAATTGAACACGGTTTCGCCCGAAGTGCGTATTGTCGTATTGGATATGCGTGAAGTCAGCATGATTGATATGAGCGCGATTATTGCGATGGAAACCATTATTCAAAATTTTGAAAAACACAAAATCAGTATGGTCATCAATCAACTCCAACCCAGGCTACTACTAAAACTGCGCAAAGCGGGCTTACGCAAACGCGAAGGGAAAATCGAATTTACCAATGCGTATGATGATGCCATTACACGCGCCAAAGCCTTATTAGCGAATTTTAAATAGTCACTTAACTGAGTTCATATTTACCCAGGCCTGGTGACTTCTCCCCTCAATTATCAAAGAGAATCGGTTATAATAGCCGCAATTTTTAGCTTGAATAGGAACTGGAATCATGCAACTGTCAGAATTAACCGCCATCTCCCCGATTGACGGCCGTTACGGCGCGAGATTATCGAATTTAAAAGAAATCTTCAGCGAATATGGTTTAATTAAAAACCGTGTCAAAGTCGAGGTTTCTTGGTTACGGATGTTGGCCAATCATCCCGGCATTCCAGAAGTTCC
>CBFHUY010000021.1:0-17141 GCA_965658885.1 Hydrogenovibrio sp. | reverse complement strand
CCGCTGCGCTAGACCATCATTGGGTTGCCATTATTATTGCAACCATGTTAATTTCCAGCCTGTTTATGATTATCGCTGTTGCAAAATCCGGTTCCCAATTGTTTTACCAAACCCAAGTTCATCAAAAACCGGAAGGGGAATCCTTTAATCAATACGCATTTCTTTCAGTAATTTTACTTTTGGGAATCAGTCCCCTTTTAGTGATCTTTGCCAACCCAATCATGGCTTTCACGGATAGTACGACTTTGCAATTACTGGATAAAATTCAATATATTGACACGGTACTGAATACCTTGCCAATTGAGAGGGCACAACCATGACATCATCGGAACAACATCAATCTAACCGATTATTACCGCACCCGATTTTAACAATGGTGTTATGGGTAATATGGCTTTTACTCAACAATACCTTAGCGCCAGGCCATATCGTATTGGGGTTTATTTTGGCTATTATTATTCCGCTATTAACCACGTCCTTTTGGCCTGAGAAAATTACGTTATCGAATCCTTGGGTTATTTTTAAATTCTTCTGGGTGGTGATATGGGATATCTTGATTGCAAATATGGTGGTGGCTAAATTAATTTTGGGACCCAATCGTCACTTAAAACCAGGATTTTTATTGATTGAATTAGAAATTCAACATCCTTTAGGAATCAGTATCCTTGCTAATACCATTTCATTAACCCCCGGAACCGTTTCCTGTGATGTTTCACCGGATCGAAAACAGTTAAAGGTTCATGCTTTGCATTTAGAAAATAAAACCGAAACCATTGAAGAAATTAAACAGCGTTATGAAGCGCCCTTAATCAAGGTCTTTCAATTATGTTAACCACCGCACTTGAAATTGCATTTTTAATGGTTGGATTGGCGTTATTATTTAATTTTTATCGTCTAATCAAAGGGCCTTCTTTACCTGATCGAATCCTTGCACTGGATACCATTTATATCAATAGTATTGCTATTTTAATTTTATTTGGGGTTTATCAGCAAAGTGCATTGTATTTTGAAGCCGCATTACTGATAGCGGTAATGGGATTTGTTGGAACCGTTGCGTTAAGCAAGTATTTGCTGCGCGGCGATATTATGGAATAACCAATATGCTTGAAAATATCTTAGCTTTATTAATTTTAATCGGTGCTTTTTTCACGCTGGTGGGATCAATCGGATTGATTAAATTACCTGATTTTTATATGCGCTTACATGGTCCAACCAAAGCAACCACCATGGGCGTGGGTTCTATTCTAATTGCCTCAGCAATTTACTTTAGTCAAAAAAGCGGCAGCATCAGTGCCCACGAAGTTTTGATTACATTATTTCTATTTATAACCGCACCTATCAGCGCTCATTTGATGGCGAAAGCAGCACTCCACATTCAAACCCATCAAAGCAAACAAACCCAAAAAAAATGACCAGGCCTGGTCATTTTTTATTCAAAATTGAAGTCATCTAAATCGGGGGCAGGTGGATTACCGTTGTAAATCAGATTCGTTCGATACTGTAGATAACTTTCCCGCATAAAAATATACGGATCAGGTTGTTGTTTCACTTCGGTGAGCAACATTTCTACCTTGGTATAATCATCAAAACTTTCTGCAACAAATAAATAGAGCTGACCATAAGCATCGGTTTGAATAATGTCGTTGTAGGATGGGTTATAACTGCTATCAACCACTCTGCCTACTAAATCTCGCGTGGTATAAGGCCCAACCAAAGGCAGCATCAAATAGTTCGATTCTGGCCATAATCCCCAAACAGCCAATGTTTGCCCCAAATCTTCTTTTTGGTAGGGTAAACCTGCCGGCGTGGCAATATCAATTAACCCTAATAAACCAAAAGTGCTGTTTAACGTAAACCGCATAAAGCTATTTAAACCGCTTTCAATATTGCCTTGTAATAACGCATTCATCACATTCAGCGGTTCATTTAAATTATTAAAAAAGTTACTCACGCCAGTTCGAGCTGGTGAAGGCACAACCGTTTTATAAGCTTTAACGACTGGTTCGCCAATGACATTATGAAAATGCAAATTGAATTGAAACATGGCTCGGTTAAAGCTTTCATAGGGATCTATGTTATTGGTAGGTGCAGAAGCCCCTTGTGCAAACAGTGGCACACATAAATAGACAAATAAAATATAAACTCTGAGTTTCATCGACTGTATGTATTGATCCCAATTAATTGAGCGGTTGAGTGCAAGGAATTTTAACCGCTAACAAGGTTTTTTTAAAAATTTCTAAAGTTTCACCAAGTGAAAAACTTTGTCGCCAAGCCATTACCACCGTTCTTTTTGCGGCTGAATCCGCCAATGGAATCGTATCCAATAATTTATCTTCATTCTGACAGGCGCTACATGGCAATATTGTAATACCTGACCCTGACCCTACCATATAGCGAATGGTTTCCAAGGAGCTACCTTCAAGGCTCTTTTGCAATGGACTTTGTAATGCTTTATGCATGAGCAGTTTAGGGTAAGCCGTTAATATTTGATCTCTAAAACAATGACCGGCACCTAATAACAAAATCGATTCATTTTCGATATCCGCCAAATCAACAGCGTTACATCGGCTCAAGGGATGTCCTTTAGGAACGGCTAGTTGAAAATTTTCTTCATATATCGCTAGAGTCTCAATATTATCCGCTTCCAGTGGTAGAGAAGCAATAATTATATCCAGTTCACCCGTTTGAAGTTTTTCTAATAAAACGTGGGTGTAGTTTTCTTCAATCAGTAATCGAATATTATCGGCTTTCTGATGAAATTCAGAAATAAAATGAGGAAGTAAATAAGGACCGATCGTATAAATAACGCCGATTTTCAATTCCTGAACGGTGGCGTTTTGCTTTTGTCCAATTTGTTTAATCGATTCCATTTTAGCCAAAATATCTTGTGCCATTTCAACAATAGCTTTGCCATAAGGGGTGATCAGAACTGTATTCTTTTGACGTTCAAAAAGGGTAACGCCCAATTCAGATTCCAATTTCTTAATTGCAATGCTTAAAGTTGGTTGACTGACAAAACATTTTTCAGCTGCTTTTCGAAAGTGCTTCTCCTTGGCTAGGGCAACACAATATTTCAATTCATTTAATGTCATAGTTTCTATACACAAAGAAAGAATATAAAGGATATATATTTTATTTCTTTCTTGTTGTTATTCTTATTAGGGGCAGCTTAATAAAAGGATAAGTCTATTTTTAGTTTTAAAATCAACTTGTTAATCTGTTGATAACTGGTGGCGTAAGTTTATATGAAAGCAAAGAATCAATTGTGGATGAATTGTGCATAAAAATGGGATTAAGCAATTAATTAAAATCTATTCACAATCATTAACAGCCTAACCTATCAAAAAAAGCCATTATAAAGGAGTTTTCCCAAGGGTTATCCACAATACATTAGAAATTGAGCACTTCATCATCATCAATCATGCTGGTTTCAGGAGCAAGGTTTTCACGAATGGATCGTTTAAAGAGTAATTTATTTTGGACTGGTTCAGGTAAATCTGTAAATAGAATTAATCGACGATCAACTAAGATATCGACCAAATCTTCAATCACCCGAACCATTTCAATATCCATGGTTTTGAGGATTTTTTTGATCAATTCTTCATTTTGGGATTGTTCAATAAAAGCTTTGACATCCGGCTCATATAAACTGCAATATTCATAATCGGCCTTAGGTGAAAATTGCATATCAATAATTTCATTTTGAGCGTTTCGTTTGATATAAACCATATCAGCTCCTTTTTATGATTCGCTGTCTGAAATAACATTGCCCAATAACTCGGTTAATCGATTATTTTCTGAATAATCGACTGGACAATCAATAATAGTAACGGTATTGCTTTTTAACGCTTTTTTAAGTGCAGGATACAGTTCGGAAGCTTGTCGAATTTGGACACCGGTCGCACCAAAAGACTGAGCATATTGAACAAAATCTGGATTTTTAAAATCAATGTAAGCTGAGCGTCCAAAGCGTCGTTTTTGTTTCCAATTAATTAAGCCGTATTGACTGTCATTCCAAATTAAAATCACGATAGGCGTTTCACATCGTAAAGCGGTTTCAATTTCCTGTGAGTTCATCATAAATCCAGCATCGCCAGTCACTGCGACAACGGCTTTATTGGGAAAAGCCAATTTTGCGCCAATAGCTCCTGGAACGGCAATACCCATGCTGGCAAAGCCATTTGAAATAATACAGGTATTCGGTAATTCCGAGCGAAAGAATCGCGCCATCCACATCTTATGGGCGCCGACATCGCAAATAGCAATGTCTTCGTGGTGCATTGCTGTTCTTAAATCCCAAATAATTTTCTGCGGTTTCATTGGAAAAGCATCAGAATGAGAGCATCTTTGCATTTCTTCAATCATCGCTTCTCGCAAAGGAAAGGGTTTCGGTTGATGGGTTTTTTGGGGTAATTGATCGGTTAACGCATTGAGGTTTCGACCAATATTTCCAATGAGTTCCACATCTGCAATATAACTGTAATCGACTTCAGCAGGACTGGTATCAATATGAATAATGGTATGTTCTCGATTCGGATTCCATAAATGCGGGTGATATTCGACCATATCAAATCCAACACAGATAATCAGGTCGGATTCAGCAAAGCCACCATTTTCATAGTCGCCCTTTTGTAGGCCTGCTGTACCAACCGATAATGGATTATGATAATGAGGTACAGATCCCTTTGCCATAAAAGTGTTGACCAGTGGAATCTGGCAATGATTGGCGAATTGCTCCAATTGTCGACTGGCATGGGATCTGACTGCACCATTGCCAACTAAAATAAGGGGGGATTTCGCCTTGCGAATCAATTGTGCTGCCTTCTCGATTAATTTGGTATCGGCCAGCGTTAATCGTGGTTTAACAACGGGTAAAGGCTGTTCAGGTGTCGTCATTTCACTGATATTTTCAGGAAAATCAATAAAGACTGCACCGGGTTTTTCAGCTTGGGCTAATTTAAAAGCTTTGCGAACTACTTCTGGAACCGTTTCCGGTTCTAATAATTGTGTCGCATATTTGGTAATGGGTTTAAATAGACTGACTAAATCAACAACTTGATGCGATTCTTTATGCAAGCGCGTGGTTGCAGCTTGACCTGCAATGGCGACTACTGGGGAGTTATCCATATTGGCATCAGCAACGCCAGTAACCAAATTGGTTGCTCCAGGGCCTAAAGTCGATAAACAAACCCCAGCTTTGCCAGTTAAACGGCCATAGACATCGGCCATAAAAGCAGCACCTTGTTCATGACGACAGGTAATAAACTGAATATTTGAATCCAATAGCGCATCCATCATATCCATGTTCTCTTCGCCAGGAATACCAAAAACAAAGTCTACTTTTTCATTTTCTAAACACTGTATAAAGAGGTTTGCCGCTTTCATCAAGAAGTCCATTTAGTTAAAAGTGAATTAAAAAATCACCAGGCCTGGGCATTTTTTAATGAATAATAGCCTGATTATAAGCCTTAGCTATAAAGAAACGATAAAAAAAATCCCCAATTAAGGGGAAAATTTTTATAAGAATGAATAAATGATGATGATTAAAAAATGATTATTTTTCAACCAAAATATCGACCAAACGCCATAAATCTTCACGGGAAGTGGCCATTGGCACATCCGTTAGATATTTTCCATTAATAATAACGGCTGGAACCCCATCAATACCGTAATTTTGCGTGGCCTGTTTGGCTTTAGAAACGGCAGAGGAAACCTGAAAACTTTTAAACATTTTCTTATAGTCGTCTGCGTTAATGCCTAGCGGTTGAACGAACCTGGCCAATTCGTCTAGAGAATAAATACGTCTTTTATCGCGATGTAAGGCATCAAAATAGCGAGAATGGAATGCTTTTTCGATTCCTAGAAATTTTGCCGTATAGAACACTCTAGCCATAAAGACCCAGTTTGGGTTATCGAGTACGGCAGGAACCCGCTCAAAATTGACATCATTCGGTTTGGTTTTTAGCCATTGATGTAAACTGGGCTCTAAGTCATAGCAATGTGGACAGCCATAAAAGAAGATTTCAACCACCTTTTTTTGATGTGGCGCAATAGATTGAGGTGTAGGTACCTGACGATATTCAACACCTTCCATAATTTCATCTTGAGCATAACTGACAGACGTTTGCGTTAATGAAATCATGCCAATCAAAAAAGGAAGTAGCCATTTTTTTACCATAGTTTCTGACCTATTTAGAGTTCGCCATAAGAATGTAAACCAGATAAGAACATATTGACGCCTAAGAAGGCAAAAGTAGTCACTACGAGACCAATAAGTGCCCATAAAGCCATTGGTCGACCGCGCCAACCTTTAGACATGCGAATATGTAACCAAGCAGCATAGTTCAACCAAACGATTAATGCCCAAGTTTCCTTAGGGTCCCAAGACCAATATCCACCCCAAGCTTCGGCCGCCCACATAGCACCGAGCACTGTTGCGATGGTGAAAAAGGCAAACCCTAACGCAATGGTTTTATACATTAGATCATCCATGCTTTCCAAGCTTGGCATCGCACGCAAAAAGCTGGAATCTGGATTTTTTAATTGAATTTTTTCAGTTAAAACATAAGCTAAACCAACCATTGCGGCAATCGAAAAACCACCATAACCAATAAAGTTAGCGGGAACATGTATCTTCATCCAATAACTTTTTAAAGCAGGGACTAATGGCTGAATTTCGTGAGCGCCTCTATCAAAGGTATACCACAATAAGAAAGCCACAGACGCACTGACAATCAGCATGACAAATCCGCCCATCGAACGGGTACGGATCTTTTGCTCATAATAGAGATACATCAAAGTGGTTAAAACGGCAAATAAAATAAAGACTTCGTAAAGACTGCTGACTGGAATATGGCCGTATTCTGGATTAATTAAATAAGATTCACGCCATCTAACCATCATACCAACCAAACCGAAAGCCGCTCCAGACCAAGCTAATATGGAAGCGATTTTGGTTGTAAAATCAGATTTAGCGATCAAGCCGGCAAAATAGCCAATGGTTGATAACACAAACAAGGCGCTCATCCACATAAAGGCCGATTGGCTAGAAATAAGAAACTTCAAAAAGAACGCTTGTTCATTCGCACTGATTTGATTGTTGTGTTGGGCATAAGTCCATAAAGCCAATAAGCTTAAGGCTGCAACCGCATAACTTAAGGTTTTAACGCTGGGCCAAAAGCGGCCTAATAGTATTAAACCAATGGCTGATCCAACTAGAATGCCGTCTTCATAAGCATCCATAATATGACCGAAACTTTGCCAAGCATAGAAAGCACCTGCTATGACCAGCAAGGCCCAAATACTGTCTTTTATTGTAAACAGCTTTTTAGTGGGTGTCATTTCAACCGTGCTATTCATTGTATTCATTTTTTCACCTACAGTTTAGATTGTACAGCTTGTACAACTTGTTGAAATTCTCGTGCGACTTCAGGCAGCTCTTTTGTATCCTTTCCAGCAATGGTTAAGCTATGATCTTCAGCAGAATAGGCTAGCCAAATACGTTTTTGTCGCACATAAAATAAAAAGAATACGCCTATTATAAGTAAAGCACTGCCAAAATAAACGACATCTTTTCCAGGGGATTTGGTGATTTGAAGCCCAGTTGCTTCAATTTGTTTGAAAGAATCTAACTGAATAAATAATGGAGGTCCGTAATCAGGTAGATTACTAAGCGCCGTAATGGCATCATCAAACCATTGTTTATTGAAATCAGAAATTTCTTGGGTATTTTGATCTTTTTCCTGTTCTAAAATACTTAAATACAGGGTTTGTAATGCCACACTGGTCTGAGAAGTATAATATTCCATAACTTTTTGTTGATCGGCTTCAGGAACATTTTTCTTCACAAATTCATTAATGCCGTTAAAGCCTTTCTGACGCACTAATGCCATTAATTGGGTTAATAATCTAATTTGCATACGGTAAGCATTTTGTTCAAATCCAATACCGGAAGGCAATGCTTCTTCAATGACTTTATTCGTTTTTACAGGGTTATTAATTAATGCTAGGAAATTAAAAAATCGATCCAATTGACGGTCACTATCGGCTGGAATAAATAAATAACGATAGGGTTCCGCTTGAGAAGCACGCATCCCAGCAATAAAGAATAAACGACCTTCTTGCTCAATTGGCATCATATAATTTTCATATTCTAATGCTTGACCTTGTTCGTTTCTGACTTTGAAGATAATGGTCGGGCCGTTGTTATGCATTTTCTTGCCGGTTTGCGCGCGTTCTTCTTCGGAAGCGGGCACAATATTGTGCATTTTAAAATCGCTTAATTCGAGTTTAAAAGTTCCAATAGGGGTCTTTAACGATTCCGTTTTATCAACAGCCGTGTCTAGTATTAAAGGTTTGTTTTCAGGGGCTTTAAGCGAATGAATTTTGAGTTTTAATAAGCTACCGCCATCACTAAACGAAGACTGATAAATGGCATAATTTTTATAAAACAATGGATGATTGACCGCAATGGTCTTTTCAATCGGTTGTTCTAAATCAGGTGCAGATAAAATAATGTCAGATTCAAAAGATTTTGGCATGCCCGTATCATAGTATTGAATTCGGAAATCTTTGACATCAATGGTAAAGGGCAGTTTTTGAACTAAAAACCCTTGTTCATAAGGTAAAAACAACACATCGGATTGTTGATTTTCTGCAATATTGACGGTACCACGGAATGAAAAGTTTTCAGGGCCTAACCAAGATTTTTGAGGAATTTTATCTAAAGGAACCGATCGGGTTTCAGCTTCTAAATCCCCCGTTAATTCACGATATTTCAGTAATAAATTACTGTCCATTAAAGCACCAAGACAAATAATAATGATGGATACATGGGTAAAAATATAACCGAGTCGATTCCAAGAACCTTTTAAACCGGCAATGGTAATGCCATCATTACGATGATGAACTTTGGTTTTATAGCCTTGATCTTTTAAAACCGATTGGGCAACTTCAATATCGAATTGTTGAGGGGTATAAGTGGTTACGTGCGGTTGGCGTTGGTAGGCATGTAAAGACAATTTTTCACTGAACTGTTTCATGTCTTTCATAAATCCAGGTCCATTGCGATAGACACAGACACTGGTTGAAATGAGTAAAAACAGCAATACCAGAATAAACCAGGCTGCCCCGTAAACATTAAATAAGCCTAATTCATTAAAGACCTGTGTCCAAAAAGGACCAAATTTAATAATATAGCCTTGAAAAAGTTCATTTTGCTTTAATACCGTACCAATAACCGAAGCAATGGCTAACATGACCAATAGGCTAACAGCAAGGTTCATAGACCCTAGAAAGGGCATAAAAACGGGATGTTTTTTAGGCGTTTGATTCGGACTCTGCGGATGGGGTAGATGGCTCATAATGGGAAAGTTTTTCATTTAATTTTTAAAAAGATTGTAAAGTATACCTGCATTCACACTATTGATAAAGAATGAAATCTGTTATTCCTTAAAACCAACTTGGTTATAGGGTTTTTATATTAAATGAGACCATAAAATGCAGCATCCGTTATATCAACAAGCCCAGTATTTAAAATCGGCACCCAATCTCAATCATTGCCCAATTGATGAAGGCATTGAAGTGGCTTTTGCTGGCCGTTCCAATGCGGGTAAATCCAGTGCTTTAAATGCAATTACTTCACAAAAATCGTTAGCGAAAACCAGTAAAACGCCGGGTCGAACGCAATTAATCAATTTTTTTGAATGCGATGAACAGCGAAAATTAGTCGATTTGCCAGGCTATGGCTATGCAAAAGTGAATATTGCAACCAAACGGAATTGGGAACAAAGTTTGTCGGAATATATTGAGAAACGTGCAGCCTTGAGAGGATTGGTGATGATGGTGGATTGTCGTATGCCACCAACTGATATTGATTTAACACTATTAGACTGGACACTGGACTTGGAATTACCCGTTCATGTTTTATTAACGAAATCAGATAAACTCAAAAAAGGCCCAGCGCAAAATAGTTTATTGAAATTTCGGCAGCTCTTGACGGAGATGTATCCACACGCCACCGCGCAATTGTTTTCGTCTTTAAAGCGCCAAGGGTTGGATGAAGTCTGGGCGAAGTTAGATGAATGGATGGATTATCAGCGGCCTGAAAAAGTAAAAAAATAACCAGGCCTGGGGCTTTTGACGCTCTATATTATAAAGAAAGGTGAATATGGGTATTTTTAGAAAGCTTTTTTTAACAAGTTTTGTGTTGATATTCGCATTATTAATGGGTTGCAATGACCCAACGCCCCCACCCAAACTTCAATATAGTGATCAACCCCCATTCCAAGAAAATATCTACCTTTTTGGGGTCCATCCTTTGCACAACCCCAAACGGTTATTTGAAGTTTATCAACCCATGATTGATTTTATCAATGCCCGTTTGCAAGGTGGAAAGCTGCGCCTAGAAGCCTCTAGAAATTATGCTGCTTTTGATAAAAAACTGTTTGATGGATATTTTGACTTTGCGTTACCTAATCCTTATCAAACGGTCACTTCGTTGCAACATGGTTATCGGGTGTTTGGCAAAATGGCGGATGATGAAAATTTTCGAGGGATCATCCTAATTCGTAAAGACAGTAAGATAGAAACGGTTGCTGATTTAAAAGGAAAATCGGTTAGCTATCCTGCGCCAACTGCATTGGCAGCGACAATTATGCCACAATGGTTTTTGGTTCAAAATGGATTAAATATTAATCATGACATTACCAATCACTATGTGGGGTCACAAGAATCGTCTATTATGAATGTCTATCTAGGGAACACGGATGCGGCTTCAACTTGGCCACCCCCATGGTTAGCCTTTATTAAAGAAAGGCCGGAAATAGCAGAGCAGGTCGTTGTAAAATGGCAGACACCCCCTTTATTGAATAATGGACTGGTGGTGAAAGAATCGGTGCCGAAAGCCATTCTCGATCAAGTCAGTCAGTCCATTTTTAATCTTCATCATAGTGCTGAAGGTCAGCAAATTTTAGCAGCGATGGAATTAAGTCAATATGAACCCGCAACCAATGAAACTTATTCGCGCGTAGCAGAATTCTTAGTTGAATTTGAAAAACGAGTGCGCCCTATCAGGTTACAACCATGATTAAGACTGTTCAAAATATTTTAAATCAAAGTATTCGCAACCAACTGATTTGGGGAGCAGCTAGTGTTTTAACCATTATTATTGCCGTTTTTGCCTATTTAACCATTCACAATCATAGCCAGTTTTTGCATCAACAAGCAATGGAAGAAAGTCAAAACCGTAGCTTAATGTTAGCCGCAAATAGTCAGGTTTGGGTTATGGCAAATGACTATGTTGGCTTGGAAGAAGTCATTACCAATTTTAAAGTGTATCAAGATCTTACTTATGCAGCGGTGATGAATTTAGATGGGAAGGTGATTGCTCATACCGATCAAAATCGAATTGGCCAATATATTTCTGATGAACCCCGTCTCAATTATCTGAAACAGCTTTTAGCACAGAAGCCGCCTTTGCAAAACAAAGCGATGATTATTAGCCAAACGCGAGATCATATTGATTTAGTGAGACCCATTCTTTATAACAATCAGTTTCTGGGTTGGGTTGAATTACGAACGGATCAAACTGAACGTCAACAAAATATTGCCCAAACGATTCGCAATAGTTTAATTTTTACGGCCTTGGCATTGTTGATCAGTATTCTGATAGCGTTTTTTCTTGCAGAAAATCTCACGAAACAACTCTATCAATTGATAGGCACTATGAGACGTGTTCGAAATGGTGATAAAAATGCTATCGCAGATGAAAATGGCGTCGTTGAAGTGAGTGAGCTATCACAAGAATTCAATCTCATGCTGAATAGTCTGAAACAAAACGAACAGGCATTACAGCAGAGCCAACGAGAGTTGAGAGAGGATATTCAACAAAGGGTCAAAGTTGAAAAAGAAATCCGAAATTTGAATGAAAATTTAGAAAATATTGTAAAAGATCGAACGGAAGCGCTTCAGATTCAAAAAGAAAAAGCCGAGGCATCCAATCATGCAAAGAGTATTTTCTTAGCCAATATGAGTCATGAATTGCGTACCCCTTTAAATGCCATTTTAGGCTTTTCAACACTCTTGACGCAAAGTGCCGATATTCCGGAATCGGAAAAAGATAACTTAAAAATTATTAATCATTCTGGAGAGCACTTATTGCAACTGATTAATGATGTTCTAGACATGTCAAAAATCGAAGCGGGTCGAATGCAGCTCGATAATGAAGATTTTGATTTGGGTGACCTGGTTCGCAATACGGTTGAAATGATGAAGGTGCGAGCAGATGAAAAAGGCATACAACTTTTGGTGGATCAAAATTCTAAATTTCCACGTCTTATTCATGGAGATGTCGCTAAGTTAAGACAAATACTGATTAATCTTTTAAGCAATGCTATTAAATTTACCGACCAAGGTGGGGTCACCTTGCGACTAGAAACGATTAATGATGACGCGACTCATTTAACGCTTTATTTTGAAATAGAAGACAGCGGCTCAGGAATCGACAAAGCCGATATTGACCGGATTTTTATGCCTTTTGAACAATTAGAAAATGCCACTTCACAAAAAGGAACGGGGTTAGGCTTAGCAATTACACGTCAATTTGTGCAGATGATGGGCGGTGATATTCAGGTGCAGTCTACCCCCAAAAAAGGGTCGATTTTCTGTTTTTCAATTCAAGTTAAACATGCAACAACGGACATTAGTTTGCATCAAAATACGGACCAAAATGGTCAACTAGTGATTAGTTTGGCAGACAATGAGCCAGAATGGCGTATTTTAGTAGTTGAAGACCAACTTGAAAACCAGTTGTTGATTCAAAAGGTATTAAAGCAAGTCGGGTTTCAAGTCAAAATAGCTGAAAATGGTCAAAGAGGGGTTGAACTATTTCAAAGTTGGCACCCGCACTTTATTTGGATGGATCGTCGTATGCCGGTGATGGACGGGTTAACCGCGACAAAGGCGATTCGAAAACTTCCGGGCGGTGACAAGGTTAAAATTGTTGCTCTAACAGCTTCCGTTTTTAAAGATCAGCGTCAAGAAGTGATGGATGCCGGTTCAGATGATTTTGTGCGTAAGCCTTATCGTCCTGAAGAACTTTATGATTGTATGGCTCGTCACCTTAATCTACACTATCGATATGCCGAGGATGTTACTTCTGAACAAATTGAATCAGATTTGTTAAATCTGACACCTCAAGAAGCTACACAATTGTCTGATGAATTATCAGATCAAATATATCATGCTGCGTTGATTGGCGATATTCAAACATTAACCGATATTATCTCTGACTTGCCTAAATCAGAATCTACAGTGATTAATGGTTTAAAAAAATTAGTAGATGCTTATCGTTTTGATCTGATTATGGCATTCGTTAAACCGAATGTTTTAGATGACAATCATGTCACCGAGTGATCATCAATCGTTAATTTTGACTGAGAATAACAGAAAGGAATCTGTGTGAATCAGCCCTCATTTAAAGAACATGAAATTCTCGTTGTTGACGATATTGCAGCGAATCTCAAATTATTAACCAATATTTTAGTCGATGAGCATTATAAGGTTCGTGTCGCCATTAATGGTGAAATGGCATTAGCCTCCATTCGTAGTAAAAAACCAGATCTAATTTTATTAGATATAAAAATGCCGAATATGGATGGGTTTGAAGTTTGTAAACGTCTAAAAGCCAACCCAGAAAGCCGTGCGATTCCCATTATTTTTATTAGCGCCCTTAATGAAACAGAAGGCAAGGTTGATGCCTTCCAAGCCGGTGGAGTGGACTACATCACTAAACCTTTTGCCAATGAAGAAGTATTGGCTCGTGTACGGACTCATCTGGAATTAAACGACTATAAAAATCATCTTGAAGAAAAAGTCGATCAAGCTGTTTCGGTTATTAAAGAGTTAAACGAGGAATTAGAAGCCACTCAAAAAGAAGTGATTTATATGATGGGGGCAGCGATTGATGAACGATCTCATGAGACAGGGTTGCATGTTGTTCGCGTAGCTGAATCGGCAAAATTATTGGCGACATTACATGGCGTTGAACCAGAAACGGTTGACTTAGTTTACCGTGCAGCGCCTTTGCATGATGTTGGTAAGGTTGCGATTCCTGATGCGATTCTCAATAAACCCGGTAAGTTAACAGATGATGAAATGCGGATGATGAAAACTCATAGTCAAGTTGGCTATGATATCCTCAAATATTCTAAACGCTCCGTATTACAAATGGCAGCTACCATTGCTCATCAACATCACGAACGATTTGATGGGTTAGGGTATCCTAGAGGGTTAAAAGGAAACGAGATTCATATAGCAGGTCGGATCTGTGCTATCGCGGATGTGTTCGATGCTTTAAGCCATGAACGTGTTTACAAAGCGGCTTGGTCGATTGAAGAAATCGTAGAATATTTTAAAGAACAGAAAGGCTTTGCTTTCCAACCGAGTTTAATTGATTTGTTTTTACAAAATATCGACGGTTTTGAGGATATTAACCGTCGATTCAAAGAGAATTAACTTGTCTGAATTTTAGAAGCGGAAGCCGGCTTTTAATGAGTAAGAAGGGACATCACCGATTTGGTTGTAGCCTACTAAAATATCCATAGCTAATAAATTAATATTGACGCCGACCGCATACTTCATCATAGAAACGGACTCGGTATCGAGCTTAACACCCGCTAAACCTGAATTATCAACTAATGATTTTAATTGACCACTGGTTAACCCAACCGCTGCATAGGGGGTTAAGTTGGCAAAGCCTTTTGAAATGCCAATTTCAGCGCCCATACTTTTGAAGTCAACCGCATCTAGGCCACTGGTTTGGGTATAGTTACCATTAATCGAAACAGATGGGTATAAAGTCCCACCCTCGACAAATGCGTAACTTAATTTACCGCCCCAGGTTTCAATATTGCTGTTCATAACGGAACTGTAATCCAGTCCAAAATCAATGCCCCAAGGTAAGCCTTTGACTGCATGGATTGAAACGGTATCAAAAGATCCTTTCCCTTCAGTCGTGACTTTATCCATGAGTTTATAATTCAAACCGGAATTGGAATAGGAGGCACCAATATCAAATCCACTAACGCCAAGCGGTTCCGCTGGAATTAACGTTTTATAACCTAAAGTACCCGTGAAGTCTTTTGCAAAGTTTTTGAACTCACTTTGGCTATCAAAATTGAGTAAAGAAACATTATTATCCGCAGCAAAACTACTCAGCGGCAATAAGCATAAAATGGGAAGGAGTTTTTTAAACATAATTCGTACTCTGAAAGATTTTTTAATTAAATGTAATCTTAGCAAATTTAAAGACTTTAAAAGAGATTAAATATTGATTTTTAGCAAAAAAATAATGGGTAAATCCTTTTTGTAAGGATGTTTTTTAAAACAAAAAAACCCGCCATTGAGGCGGGTTAAATACAATCATTCGCTTTTTTTACTTCGAAATTAAAAAAATACGACTAATTGTTTTAGTTAATGTTGCTAGTGCTTTGTGCATTTTTCCAAGTTGTTACTGCAGTATCCGCTGCTGTTGTATTGGCAAATGCATTTGCAGTGTGAGTGGTATCATCTTTCTGAGCAAATCCTACAGCGGTATTGTTGTTATAGAAGTCAGAATTGTTGATGCTGATACGGTTATAGGTTCCGGCCCAGTTTGTTGCGCCAGTCGTTGTATCAGTCACAGTACCATCTTCTAAAGTACCACGATCACGGATTTCAATCCCTTTATCTTGGAAACCAGTGACATTAAAGTCCGTTAAAGTCCCAGCAAGCCCACGACGGAATACGATACCGGAATCAGAAGTAGAAGTCCCAACAACGGTAAATTTCTTCAAGGTGACTAAAGAAACATTGTCACCGGTTACTGCAGGATCAATGTACTTGTTACCTGAAGAATCTTTAGGATCATAACCATCCATTTCTAGACCACGGCTATCACCAGCGACTTTAGTGAATTGTGAAGACATGTGGACGAAAACATTTTCTGCTGTTCCATTCCAACCGTTATCAACGTCGAAACCATCATCACCAACGTTTGTTAAAGCAATGTGATCAACATTAACCGCACCACCAAAGAATTCCATGGCATCATCCAATGATTCATCAACTTGAACATAAGAAATGGTGGTTCCAGAACCAACGCCTTGTAACGTCAAACCGTTTAATTCATTACCGTTACCATCCAAGTCATAACCGGCACCAGTAATCACAACATACTTTAATGAACCTGAGTTATCGGCATCGTTTGTTCCAGCATAGTATTTAACGCCACCTTCACCTTGAACGTTAGTTCCTGCAAAGTCTTTTGCATTCCCTTGAAGGACTAAACCACCCCAGCCACCACGGCTTTCATTACCGGTTTGAGCCCAAGCAGTAGAGCGCATCACGACAGGACTGGTCGCCGTTCCTTTGGCATCAATTTTATTATCACGAGTAACCAGTAGGTATGAACCTTCTTTACCAAGAATAAGGGTTCCGGCATTAATGGTTAAGGTTTTGCCCGTAATGATGCGTGCAGCAGCAGTTTCTTCGTTACCGTTACCAACCCGTGTACCCGCATTATTGACAATATAAACATTGTCATTGGTGAGCGTCATATTTTCACTCACTGTGGTTGGTAATTCACATGCATCTAGTCCATGAACTTCACCGACTAGAGTGGTGTTTGCAGGACAGTCATTGTTGGCAGAAGCACTAGCAGGCTTTGTCCAAACAGTAGAGTTGCCATGAATATTAACCGTCCAACCATTCGTCCAAGCAGACGCTTTTAATTGATTGTTTGTCGTATCGATATCGGCCGCTAAAAAAGCCCCTGTTGATTTTGTTGTCGTACCACCGACTGTTAGAGTGGTTCCTGTTTCAAAACTGGCAGGTTTTGAAATAACAACTGAGTCAGTTGATGTTGATGTTGTATCTTTGGTGTCAGTTGTTTCGGTTGTTTCTGCGGTCTCATTTGAAGATGAGCTAGACCCACCACCACAAGCAGTTACAGATAAAGCACTGGCAAAAAGCAGGGCTGGTAGTAATTTTCTTTCAAAAGTCATAATAAACTCCAAGTTTTAGATTTTTTAAACAAAGCAGCGATAGTCTAGAGGCGACTCAATTGAAGTGGATTAATGATTTTTTAAAGATATTTGACAGAT
>CBFHUY010000020.1:0-18438 GCA_965658885.1 Hydrogenovibrio sp. | reverse complement strand
TCATAACTTAAAACGAGCAGTCAATATACAAAGGTCTTATTCATAAGACCAAGGGGTTGGTGTGCCCAAAATCTGGAAAACACCAACAAAAACGAACAAAAAGCTGATTATTCAGCTTAAAAAGGGCCAAAATGCCAGATTAGCTTCAAAAAAAATGCCGATTTATGAAATGGGCAAAGTTTTGAGGTGGTCTTGCAAAGGTCTCTTTTTATAATATGTCCCGAGCTTAATCGGCTATTGAAATAAAAATAGTTGCATCTTTCTCGCCAAAACACAGACAATGATGGGCTAATTAGATTGCAACCAAATCTGAAGCAAGAGCTACATTTTATAAATTTTACAACCCACAACCAAATAGGTATTGCATGCAAGACACCAATGCACCAATCGTCAATGACAGGCTTTATCAAAAAGTTCAATCACTTTTGACTCACTTGGATCACCAGATTATTGGTCAATCACACCTAACTCAACGGATGCTCATTGCGCTCCTCGCAGAAGGTCATATTTTGGTGGAAGGTCCGCCAGGCCTGGCCAAAACGAAAGCCATTAAAACCTTGGCGGGGTTGATTGAAGGAGACTATCATCGCGTTCAATTTACCCCGGATCTGTTGCCTTCTGACATTACCGGCACCGAAATCTACCGTCAGCAAACGGGCGAATTCAGTCTGCAGAAAGGCCCCATATTTCACAACCTGATTTTAGCCGATGAAATCAACCGTGCCCCTGCCAAAGTACAATCGGCACTGCTTGAAGCCATGGCCGAACATCAAGTCACGGTGGGCCAAAAAACCTTATCCATGGCCAAGCTTTTTATGGTGATGGCCACTCAAAACCCGATTGAGCAGGAAGGCACCTATCCTTTACCGGAAGCCCAATTAGACCGATTTATGATGCATATTCGCATTGATTATCCCGATAGTGCCGCCGAGAAACGTATTCTCGACCTGGTGGAGTCCGAAGCGAAAACGACCCAACCCGTCTCAATAGAAATGCTTTCGCAACAAGAACTCTTCGAAATTCGTCAGGAGATTTTAGGGCTGTATCTCTCTGAAGAAACCAAAACCTATTTAGTGGAATTGGTTATGGCAACCCGTCAGGCAGAAAAATATAACCCTGAACTAGGCAAAGCCATTGAATATGGCGTTAGCCCCAGAGCCACGGCCGCCTTGTCACGGGCAGCAAGAGCTTTAGCGTGGCTCAAAGGGCAAAGTTTTGTGACGCCCGCTGAAGTTCAAGCCGTGGTTCATGATGTGTTCCGGCATCGGTTATTGTTGAGTTTTGAAGCCGAAGCCACTGGCAAAACAGTGGATCACATTATTGATGAACTGATTGAAGTGGTTCCGGTTATCTAATGTCTGATTCCGTACAGCTTTATAGTCAACTTGAAGCCTTATTGGCTTGGCGATTCCAGCTCAAGCGCTTCCGTCTGACCGCACAACAAAAGTTGGTTGCCAGTAAAGGTGGTTATCAACAAGCTTTGCGTAAAGGGCGCGGCATGGCTTTTTTGGAAGTGCGCGAATATGCACCCGGAGATGAAATCCGTCATATTGATTGGAAAGTCAGTGCGCGAACTCAAAAAACCCATACCAAAGTGTTTACCGAAGAGTTGGAAACGCCCGTGGTCTGTTTATTGGAACAAACACCGCCATTATTTTTTGGCTCACGACAGCGGTTCAAAGCCGACCAAGCACTCCATATTATGGCCATACTGGGTTGGATTAGCCTACACCAGGGAGACCGTTTTGGCGGTGCGATTTTTAACCACCAAACCCACCAATGGCTTGAACCCAAACACCAATTAAAAACGCTGATGCATTTTTTACAACAAGCCATAGAACTGCAGTCGCAGTTGCAAAGCCCCTCTCAACCGCAGGCGTTTGCTTGGACAGATCAAATTGCCCATTATCAAAAACAGCTCCGCCCTGGAACACGCATATTTTTAATTGGCGATTTTATTCACCAGCCCGCAGATTTCGTACAACAGCTCAGTCAACTTAAAAAGCATAATGACCTCACATTGATTCATATCAGTGACCCGATTGAAAAGCAGTTACCCGATCAGGGGGTTTTAACCTTAACCAATGGACAGATACAAACCCATTTAAATAGCAGTGATCCCAAACAACGCCAAGCTTATGCCCAGTCTTATCAAAATGCCTGGCAAGCATTGCAACAACGGCTACGTCCATTTCATATCCCACTGATCGATATTTCCACGGATCAAGACCCTTTGCAAGGGTTAATAACGCAAGGTGTGATAGGCCGATGAACCCAGATTTACTCAGCCAACTCAATGACATCTATATTCCCGAAGCTGTTGGCTGGTGGCCGCCTTCGCAAACCCTCGTCGGTCTATTCGTCGGTCTCGGTGGCATTATTATTGGTTTGAGCTGGTACTGGTGGAAACAACGTCGTTTAAATCGATACCGAGGGCAAGCGATGGACTTATTTCATCAAGCTTTGGCAGAGGCAACCGACCCGCATCAACAAATTCAAGCCACCAATGCTCTGCTCAAACAAGTCGCCATTACCCATTATGGACGCCCTCAAGTAGCGGCCTTAAATGGCCAGGCCTGGTTAGATTTTTTACAAAAAACCGCCAGTTATATTGAACAGCCGGAAGCCCTGCAGCGTTTTGTATCAGCACACTATCACCCTCAAATCGATTTGGACGATTTGGAAATCAAAGCCTGTCTTGACTACGCCGCTAAATGGATTAAAGGACATCACAAATGATAATGGATGCCCTACACTATTTTTGGCAGCAACTTACTTTCCTGACCCCATGGGTGTTGGCCTGTTTGCCTTTGCCCTGGCTTATCCGACGCTTCTGGCAACCCGCCCCACAGCAACAAGTGCCCTTGATGGCACCTCACCTGTTGCAACGGTTAGAAAACGCCACTCGCACCTCAATCACCGCCTCATCAAAACGGCCAAGGACATTGCCGTTGCTCGGATTACTGATTTGGCTATTGGTGTTGCTGGCTGCCATGCGCCCCGTTTGGTACTGGCAAACTGAACCCTTTCAGGTCACGGGCAAAAACCTGATGCTGGCGGTGGATTTATCAGGCAGTATGGAACAAACCGATATGCGAATTGGGGGGCATGAAGTCGATCGCTTAACCGCTGTCAAAAAAGTGGTTAAGGACTTTATTCAAAAACGCCAAGGGGATCGTATGGGGCTAGTCGTGTTTGGTTCTCAAGCCTTCTTACAAAGCCCGCTCAGTTTTGATTTAAACACAGTGCAAACCCTGTTAAACGAAACCGAAATTGGCATGGCGGGCAATAACACTGCGATTGGTGATGCAATTGGCGTGACCCTTCAACATCTGGCTCAAACAGAGCAGTCCAATACCGTACTCATCCTACTAACCGATGGCTCTAATACCGCAGGCGCAGTACAGCCTTTAGAGGCAGCACGCCATGCACAAAGCATGGGCGTTAAAATCTATACCATTGGCGTCGGCGTTGTTGAAAGTCGAGGGTTGGATCAATTTTTATTCGGCCAAAGTCGCTCAGTTGATACCGCCACCTTAAAAACCATCGCAGAACTGTCTGGCGGACAATTCTATACAGCTGCCAACCTACAGCAACTCAATGACATCTATAATGAAATAAATCAATTAGAATCGACAAAACAAGATCGAACCCCTTATCGCCCCAGAACCGAACTCTATCCTTGGCCCCTGGCTACGGCACTGGGTTTAAGTCTGTTACTGGCGATTTATCGACTCATAACGCAAAGACACTATGACTGAAGAAACGCTACATTTTTTACGCCCGCTCTGGTTATGGACTCTGATCCCAATTGCTTTCATCGGCTGGCTTTTATGGCGCCAGCACCTACAGCAAGGGGGGTGGCAGCGACTGATTGCCGAGCCATTTAAACCAGTATTATTGTCCAAGCAGGACCAGCAGAAAAACGCGTTACCCTTGATCGGATTGTTACTGATTTGGCTCATCACGGTTATTGCGCTCAGTGGCCCGACTTGGCAAAAAGTGGAAGTCCCGGCCGAGAAAAACCGCCAGGCCAGTGTCATCCTGCTCGATCTTTCGCTCTCAATGCTGTCAGATGACCTCAAGCCCAACCGCTTAAGCCGAGCCAGATTTCAACTGATGGATCTATTGAAATCCCATCCAGAACAGCAATTTGGCATGGTGGTTTATGCTGGTTCAGCCCACACCATCACCCCCATTTCAGAAGATCCACAAACCCTGATTAATCTCACGCCCAGTCTCAGCCCACTGATTATGCCCAGTATGGGAGCTAAGGCCATGACGGGCTTGCAACAGGCACAACGCCTATTGAACGGCGCCCACATTAACCAAGGCCATCTTATTTGGCTAACCGATTCGGTTGAAGCTGATGAAGTTGATTCCATCAAAGCCTTTTTAGACACACACAACTTAACCCTGAGCCTTATCACGATCGGAACCGAGGCGGGTGCCCCCATTCCGGTGCCCAATTTTGGCTTATTGAAACAAGATAACGGTCAGTTGATTTTAGCCAAACTGCCGGTGACAGAGTTCCAACGCCTTGCCGAGCATCCGAATATTGAATGGCACCCACTGACACAGCAACCGATTGACACCGATCGGCTATTACCGGCACCGTTTCTGCAAAACCCCGCTAATGCTCATCAAAATAGGGATAAGCCCAAAACTCTCACCAGTTGGCTAGACCAAGGCATTTATCTGCTTTGGTTGCTCCTTCCTATTGTCGCACTCAGCTTTCGGCGAGGCTGGATCTTTAGCCAAGTCAGTATTGGCCTAATACCAGTGTTGTTATGGGCAAGTTTTTACCCAGTCAACAGCTATAGTAATGACAAAGCTACCGAATCCGTCTCTTTGCTTGATGTACTCAAATCGAATGACCAACAAGGCTATGAAAACTGGCAGCGCCAAAACTATGAAGCGGCACTGAATCAATTTGAATCGCCATTGTGGAAGGGCGTTAGCTATTATCGAATGCAGCAATATGCTGAGGCGGCCGAGCAATTTAAACGCAGTGACTCAGCAGAATCTCAATATAACCTAGGCAATGCACTTGCCCAGCTAGGCCAATTACAACCGGCAAAAGAAGCCTACCAAAAAGCACTCAAAGCCAAGCCCAACTGGCAAGCGGCACAGCAAAATCTTCAACTGATCGAACAGCTGTTGCAACAGCAACAAAACCAACAGCCCTCTGACTCGAATACAAACAACACCCGTGACGCGCAATCCAATCAAATTGAAAATAGCCCGAATAATAAAAATGAGGCGTCGAACCCAAACACCGATTCACAAGACTCAAAGAATCAAAATCAGCAATCCGAGCAGAATGGCCAATCCACGGATAAAGAGACACAACCCAAAGCAGATAGTGAAAACCAAGCGGATTCTGGAGCAGAAGACCAAAAGGCCACGGAAATAAACCCTGCTACTGAAGAGAAAGCGGACTTAAAATCAACTTCTTCAGCGTCATTAGCGAAGGATTCCCCTCAGTCAAAACCCCAAACAGAAGCAGAACGCGCCCAACAGAATTGGTTAAACCAAATCCCCCATGAACCAGGGTTGTTTTTAAAACGCAAATTTGAATATCAATTTCAACAAAAACGCGATCCTTCAACAGACAACACAAAAATTTGGTAGTGCTTATGACCCAATCCGTATCGCATCATCGTCATCGTAAATGGCTCAAAAAAGTGATTTTTATTTGCCTCGCGCTGATTTTACTCTTGTTGCTCAGCAGTCCGTTATTGGCAAAACAAGTTCGGGTTTCTACCGATCACCAGCAGGTTCAAATGGGCGATATTATTACACTGATTGTGGAAACGGATTTTGCCACCCAAGGAGAACCCGACTTTAATCAAATGCAGGATCAATTTGACTTACTGGGCACCCAACGCAGTAACCAAATCCAAATTATCAACGGCAACTATCAATCTTTTTCCAGGTGGATATTACATATCAGTCCCAAGCAAGTTGGCGAACTCGTCGTGCCGCCATTAGAAGTGGATGGCATTCTCAGTCAACCCCTTATTATTCAGGTGACCGAAGCGCAGCACCTCGGCAACGGTAAACGTGGCAGCAGTTTCTTAGAGTCCACACTCAATCTCGATCAAGCGTATGTCCAACAACAAGTGCTGTTTACACTGCGGTTTTACCATCAAGGACGTTTTATTGATGGCAATATCCGCCCGCCGGTCTTTAAGGGTGCGCTCAGTGAACCCTTGCAAAACCAGTTTCACTATCAGACCCAAATTCAGGGCGAACGCTATGATGTTTATCAATGGACCTGGGCTTTCTTCCCACAGAAAAGCGGTGAACTGACGATCCCTCCTCAAGCTTTTTACGGCCGCATTCAATATCAAGGCCGTTTAAAACAGGTGAAAGAACAAACGCAACCTTTACAATTAACCGTGAAACCCAAACCAGATAACTACCCAACTCAATCGACTTGGCTACCGGCACAATCGCTCACATTATCAGAGGATTGGCAGATTAACCAACCCATCCGCGTCGGTGATGCCATTACCCGAACCATCAAACTGGAAGCACAAGGACTACTGCACTCACAACTTCCCGACTGGCAATGGTCGAATCAAACGGGTTATCACTTATACCCAGAGCCTTCTCAGCAAAAAAATCAAGTGACATCACAAGGCATCCACAGTCAAAAATCGGTTGAAGTTGCCATAGTGCCAACCGAAGCGGGCAGCATGACGCTACCGGAAATCACATTCAATTGGTGGAACACTGAAACCAACCAATTGCAAACAACCCGGTTATCGGCCAAAACCCTCACCATCTTGCCTGCGACCTCAACCCCCCCTGTTAAAAACCCAGCGTCAAAAGAAAAGGTTCCACATGAAACATCGACGCCGAAAACCACCCCTCAAACGGAAACCATTGGCTGGCAAATAGCGGTGGCGACATTGATGGGACTCTGGTTTTTAACGGTCATGGGTTTTAGTATTTGGATTGTCAAACTGCAAAACCGACTCAAACAACAAGCCCAACAGAATAGCAAAACGACGGCACAAAACGACCAGGCCTGGTCGAATTTAACGCCCAATATGATGTCATTGTGCGAAAAACCCCTTCAACCGTCAGATGCAAAAGCCTTGTTTTCAGCTCTATTGCAATGGCAGAATCGTCACCCTAATCAAACCAGTGAATCTCTAGAAACTTTATCGTCCGCACTCAAAGCCCATCTTTATGGGCAAGCACCCCTTGCACCAACGTTATTATCAGACATTTGCGAAGAGGTGAAACAGCTCAGCCAAACTCAGGTCGGTAAAGCCGTTGAACAGAACCGTTTAGCGCCGATTTACCCGACGCAACAAAGTGACATGCAGTCTTAAGATTTAAAATGACCGTCTGCAATGGTTTGAACGGCAGGATAGTTGGTTTTGCCGGTGCCGAGTACCGGTATTTCCTCTACCAAAATGACGGTTTTTGGCACCATAATTTCTGAAACCTGCGCGATTTTGGCCGCTTCTTTTACAGTTTGACGACTCAATCCATCGTCATTGGTCACCAAAATTAACTGTTCGCCTTTTCGTTCATCTGCAACCGACACCACCACATGATGCCCTTCTGGACTATATTGGTTAATATAACTTTCCACCGCGGTTAACGAAATCATTTCCCCACCAATTTTAGCGAATCGTTTCGCACGGCCTTTAATGCTAATAAATCCTTCAGCATCCACATCAACCACATCTCCGGTATCATACCATCCGTCTTCTGGTGGCTGTAACACTCCCGGCTGATTCGGCATTAGATAGCCCAGCATCACATTTGGCCCCTTCACCAGTAAACTGCCGCCTTCGGTAATCCCATCAATGGGTCGAATTTGATAATCGACACCCGGCACCAACTGACCCACCGTGCCATTTTTGAAACTCAATGGCATATTAACGGCCAACACAGGCGACGTTTCAGTGACACCATAGCCTTCCAAAATCGGCGTATGAAACCGGTCGGCATAGAGTCGCCGCGTTTCAGGGCGTAATTTTTCAGCACCCGCAACCATATAGCGCACACTGTAAAAGTCATACGGATCGGCCTTTTTGGCATAACCAGAAAAGAAGGTATCGGTACCAAATAAAAGTTTGACGTTAAGGTTATAAATCATCTCTGGGATAACGGCATAATGCAACGGTGACGGGTATAGAAACACCTTTCCGCCCTTTAGGATCGGCCATAGCAATCCCGCTGTTAAGCCAAAGCTGTGAAAGGTCGGCAAGGCGTTAAACAATTGCTCCCCTGGTAACAAGGTCAACATCGCCGATATTTGATTAACGTTACTGGTCAGGTTTTTATGAGACAACACCACGCCCTTTGGGGTGCCTTCTGATCCGGATGTAAATAACACTACTGCCGGTGAATTTTCATCAAGATCATAGCCCTTCAGCGCCGAAACCGGTGTCAAGACCGCACGCATCTTATCAATTGCGCTCACTTGACTCCGAACGTCTTCCAAATAAATAAACCGAACTTGATCTGATAACGCTTCAACCACGGCATCCAGTTGGTAGACCTCAACAAACTTTCTTGAGGTAATAATACTTTTTAACTCAGCCGTTTCACAGGCCGACCGCATTGGGCCTAACCCTGCGGTAAAATTGAGCATGGCAGGCACGATGCCAAAGGCTTGCAAGCCAAAAAAAGCGACGGGTAAACCGCTCACATTGGGCAGTAACACGCCAACCCTCTGTTCTCCCTGACAAAGGGCTGCCAGTTTTCGGCCTAAAACCATTGCGCCTAACCGCAACTTCTTGCGTGAAACGCTCACGCCATTAATATCTTCAACACAGACTTGCTTATGATCGTAGGCCTTACCCGAATCACACAAGGCTTTAAACAAACTTTTGGGAGTTTGTTGACTCTCAAAAATGGCATCCCGCAATATCGTAAAAATGCGGTTTTTAAAAAACTGATGTTTTTGGCGGCCCTTTAGCTCGCCTGGCATATCCAAGGAGTGTGCCGGTAATACCTGTAAGGTAATGGTCGGAAACCAACGACGTTTGGTATAAGCAAAGCGTTCACCATCGAGATAAGAAAATTGACTTTGATGAGCACCCTGAATACAAATCGGTAAAATCTTAGCATTAGCTTGATGAGCAACCATACCCGTCCCCTCATACACCTTCATCAAGCTACCCGTCGTGGTAATGCGACCCTCTGGAAAAATCATGCAATGCTGACCCGATTTGAGCGCTTTAATCACCCGCTTGGTTGCATAAGGGTTATGGAATTCAACTTTAAAATGCTTTACAAAACTCAGTAAAAACTTTTCATACCATAGATGGGTATGGCTTTCGTCAATCATAAACGCGGTATCGCCTGGCAAAAACGCACGAATCAATACGCCATCCAGTAACGAGGTATGATTGGCAATAATCAGCATTGGCTCGCCAGACTGATCTAAATCATGATAATGCGCTAATCCTCGAATCCTGACTTTAAAAAGGATTTTTAATAATGCTTTAATCACCCACTTCATTCACTGTTTTCCTATTCTTTATCAAACCGCTTCCATGCCGAAAGTACCAAAATGCTGCCAATAAATTTAATAAGGCAATCGCATAAAACAGATCAACCACATCCGCCCCTAGCCCATACAGCAGTAACACCAATAATGCCGACAAGACCATTAATAACGCATTGGTGATATTATTGACCGCCACCATTCTAGAGCGAAAGTGCTCCGCTGTTTGAACTTGAAGCAAGGTATACAAAGGCACACAGAAAGCACCACCAACTGCGGCTATTGCCACCAACAACACCCAAATGAACCAGGCCTGCCACTGTTGAAGAAATACCATCATCGCCAAAGGCTCGTCAGGGGTGGGTGCCCAAACAGTCATCATCACATTCGCCACTAAGATCATCACCGACATCCCAATTAACAACCAGCCTAACCAAAGCACATCCGATAATGCTTTAACACGCGGTTGAAATCGATGCGCCAACCAAGCTCCGATCGCTATACCAATCGAAAACCCGGTTAAAAACAGCAAAACAACTTGATCATCACCGCCCAATACATTGGAAACCATAATGGGCATTTGACTTAAATAGGTCGCCCCCAAAAACCAAAACCATGAAATCGCCAGCACCGCAAAAAAGGCTACAGGAAAGCGTTTACGCAATCGCATTTCTTGAATCGTATTGGCAATAAAGTTCCATTGCAGAGTGATGGTTGAATCGCTTGACTTTGAGTAGGGCACAAATCGGCTGGCAACCACCCCCAGCACTGCAACTGTGAGCAATGCCCAAGCCATAAGCTGCTGCCCGGATTCGGTTAAAATGCCCCAACCGCCTAATATCGTGCCCAATAAAATCGCCACGAACGTCGAGGCACTAAACCAGCCATTCCCTTCCAATAATTGTTTCTCAGGCAAGTGTTCCGGCAAAATGGCATATTTAATCGGCCCAAAAAAAGCCGACTGCACCCCCATCAAAAACAACACGCCTAACAGCGCGGCAACTGATTCACTCGTGAGCGCCATCGCACCCAACAGCATAATCAAAACCTCAGCCAACTTGATTTTACGAATCAACCAGGTTTTTTCATATTTATCCGCTAACTGACCGGCAAAAGCCGAAAACAAAAAAAACGGCAGGATAAAAAACCCTGCCGCCATTGTAATCAGAATGCCCGCTTGTTCAGGTGAGTCTGCCAGACGAAACGTGATTAACATCACCAACGCATTTTTAAACAAATTATCGTTAAAAGCGCCTAAAAACTGTACCCAAAAAAGGGGAAAGAAATGTTCTTTAAACCAAAAAGGATGCCGCATAAGTGCCTAGTGATCCATTAATATTTCCAAACGAATTGGGCACTGACAATATCCACACTGGCATTATAATTCCCGACCAAAAACTGTTTATCATCCGTGGTGTAGTCTACGGGTGACTTATCCGCAAATAAATGACTGTAAGCCACATCCACATTCATATAGGCATTCATTTGATAACCAATGCCCACCGATACCCAGCTGCGATCTGAGTCAGGCGTTCTCGGGCTACGATTGGTGGCGTTTTGAACCGGTGTTCGATCCATTGCAATCCCTGTTCTCAATTTTATATTTGAGTTTAATTGATAGATTGCACCAAGCGAATAGCGCCATTCATCGGTAAAATCTTGTCGAGTATTGGAATCCGCTTGACCAGAGTCATACTGAATGACCAACTCCTTATAATCCGACCATTTGGTCCAGGTTGCCCCGCCCAATAATGTCAGCTTCCGACCAAATTTCTGTGACAAACTGATAATGGCTGAGGCGGGCATGACCACATTGGACGAAACCTGACCATCTTGCAAAGCACCACTTAACGCCGCATGAACATCATATTCAACCGTGCCAGTCGCAGCGTGTTTAATATTAGAGCGATAGGCTATGCCCATTTTAAAATCGGTATTGGGCGTATAGAGCACCCCCAAGTTATAGCCATACCCCCAACTATCGGCTTTAATTTTAGCATTACCATCCGCCGTCACTGCGCCACTGGTTAACGCAGCCTGATTCACCTTTTGCTGCATTTCTAAATTCACCGACTGTGCATTTAGACCCAAACCGAGTGCCAAGGTTTTACTGAGTTTACGCGATATGGTTGGATTAAACTGATAGGTTTTTAAATTGGTTTCGGTGGCATGATAACGCCCGACCCAATCTTCTTTATAAGAAATATGCTGACCGAAAGGCACATTCAAGCCAAAGCCGACATGATAAGGACCATAAGCTCGCTTCCAGTACAGATTGGGAACCACACCGACAGTTGCACCATCATCACCATTCCCATTAATGGCATTGCCCGGTACCGCTAAATAGGAACCGTCATTAGAGAACTTAGCAGAAGGGTCAATACGGTGTGCTGCTAAAACTGCTTGTGAGCCGGGCAAAACCGCGATTCCCGCTGGGTTAAACCACATGACACTGGCATCTTCCGTTGAAGCCGCAGCGCCCGCATAAGACAGGCCTTGACCACTGGCTGACTGCTCAATTAAAGCAAACCCCGATGCCTGACTGCTGGCCACCCAACAGAATGACAGACTGATCCCGACTAACGCAGATGACAAACGACGCATTTCCGTCCCCTTCTCTAAAAATCAAAAATATGAATCGGCTAATTGACCGTGAATATAAACAATTTTAACAGCTGCTTTCCTTCACAACCTTTAAAAATACTTATGACACTGATTCAACGGTTTGATTCAAGTTATAGAGCGACGGAACCTAACAGTCAGTGCCCTGAAGAAATGTGCCAAACTGGATAACAATTTGCCGCAATGATATGCGGCAAATCCGGTTTCTGCCCGATCAATTAAGCGTGCGTTTTAAAACTCACCCCATTCATCGTCAGATTTAGATGTGCTCGCTTTTGACGGAATGGCTTTCGGTGCCGGTTGCTGTGGCGGTGTTTTTTTGGGGGCGGCCAATTTCGCTGGCGCAGTAGCAATATGTTGTTCCCCCGTATTAAAGAATGCCATTTCTTGCTGTAAGCGAGTTGCCTGTTCGCTTAAACTCTCCGATGCGGCACTGGTTTCTTCAACCAAAGCGGCATTCTGCTGGGTCACCCCATCAATTTCGGTAATCGCTTGATGAACCTGTTCAACGCCTTGTGCCTGTTCAGTAGCAGCGGTTGCAATTTGCCCAATCATTTTTGAAACCGAATCAATCGATTCATTAATGCTTTCCAGCATTTCACCCGATTGGGTCGCCAGGTTTGAACCATACTCAACACGATTAACCGTTTCATCAATTAAGGTTTTTATATCTTTTGCCGCATCAGCCGCTTTTTGTGCCAAAGCCCTGACTTCACCAGCCACCACTGCAAATCCTCTACCGTGATCGCCAGCTCTAGCCGCCTCAACCGCCGCGTTTAAGGCTAGTAGGTTGGTCTGGAAAGCAATACCATCAATTAACGTTACTATGTCTGAAATTTTATGACTCGACTCTTCTATGGCGGTCATGGCTTCCATGGTTTGCTGCATCACTTCCGTGCCTTGATTGGCTTTGCCCTGCACATCTTTCGCAATTTGATTAGCATGCTGCGCATTCTCACTGCTATTCTGAACTTGTGAATTCATTTGATGCATGGTGGAGGAAGTTTGCTCCAAAGCTGCGGCTTGTTGCTGTACGCGTTTACTCAAATCATTTGACCCTTGTGATACTTCTGCCGCTGCCCCATTCACCACTTCAGACGCATTTGTCGCCATAATGACCACTTCTTTCAGTTTTTTAATAGAGGCATTAATCGCAGTCTGTAACCCATGTAATTGGCCTTTGAAATTACCGGTTAATTCCTTGGTTAAATCACCCGATGCTTGTGCATTCACTTCATCACTAATGGCGTCCACCACCTTGGCAATCTGTTGCAAAGAATCATTCACATTGTTCTTCATCAGCGCTAAATCGCCTTGTGCTTCCGCTGTTACGCGAGCATTAAAGTCACCATCGTTCATGTGTTGCATTGCTAAATTAATATCGGCAATCACCGAATTTAAACTACTCAATGCTTGGGCCGCATTGATTAACATCTCGCCATATTGGCCTTTCGCATCGGTATTCACTTGGTGGGTAAATTTGCCCTTAACCAGTGAATCCATCACATCTTTTAACTGCGCCATCACCTCAGAAATATGATCGGCTGAATCATTGATTCCGGTTTTTAAAGTTGCTAAATCGCCTGGGATATCATATTGAATGCGTTGATCAAACTGGCCATCAGCCAAACTCGAAACCACTTTATTCGCTTCTGCTAACGCTTTTTGAACATTTTCTAATAACTGATTAAAGGCAATCGACATACTGCCAATTTCATCCTTACCCTGAATATCAACTCTGTGTGTAAACTCACCGGTTTGGGAAACTTTGGTAATCACTTTTTCCAGGGAGCGAATCGAACTGAGGATATTGCGGGTAATCACGGTTCCGAAAGCAATAAACACTAAAATAATAATGGCAAACACAATAATTAAAGTGGATTTCAATAGTTGAGAATCTTCAGCTGCATGAGACAACACCATTTCCGCCTCTTGCACTTGATCCTTGACGAAAGGGGTTAATAACCCTTCCAATCGTTCTGCGGCTGTATCAAATTGACCCATTAACTGGTTACCTGCCGAAGTCCCTTCGCTGATATAGGTATCTGCTAGATGCTTACCGGTTTGGTACCATTCTTCAAAAGCGGCTTCTAATTTGGCGAGCCTTTCAAGATTGGCTGAATCATTTTCTGTCTCATACATCGCTCTAAACTCAGCCACATCTTCTAAAAAATGCTGTCGCGATTTTTCCGCTTCGGTAAAGCCATCATCTAATCCATCTTGACCTCGGGTGACCGAAATATCGGTAAGCCATTGCTGTACTTCAATCACCGTTTTTTTCATATCCGCTGCAGTTAGAGCAAATGGCAAACTCTCGGTTTTGACCACTTCAACTTCTTCCACCAAGGTCGAAACTTCTGATTCAACCAAAATAGCTGAAATCAACAATGACAAAAAAATGGTCGAAATAAAAACCATCATTTTATGCGTGAGTTTCATATCCGATAAGCGCATTACCTTTACCCCTTTTTCACTGAGTGAGTCGATCATTAAAAGTACAAAATTGAATCGCACTGCCATTCATTTAGAAAATCCATCTGCCGAATTCTGTCAATAAGTGCAGTCAGATATATACTTAACCAAATATATACATATTAACCAGTTTTTATGCAAAATACATATAAATTCTATGGATAAGGGAGGATAAATTTTGAAACGGTATTTCTCACAAACGCTTTACGGATCGCTCCTTTTTTTCATCGTCTTTTCACCCGTTTATGCAAACTTTCAGTACGAAGCGGGTGTCAATGCCATTCATCAAAGTACCAATGTTGATATTCCCGCTAGCAATACCTTAACTGCAGATTTTGCTTTTCGTTATTTGCAGCCAAATTATGAACTGAACTTAAGTTTGGTCACTGCCTCAAAAATTGCCACCGATAGCTTTGCCAATGCCATTCAGTATGCCAGCCCACACCCTGGGATTGATGGCAATCTTCATGTCTCACAGCTTTTCACCAATATTAAATTATCGGAAAGCAGCAACATGTTTCTGGGCATTATGGATGGTAGTGGCTGGTTAGACACGTCTTTAATAAGCAATGATGATACTCAAAATTTTATTACGCCCGATTTCATTAATAATCTCACCATCGACTTTCCCGACTATACGCCTGGTATCGGTTTTATTACGCAGCTCAATGACAGTGTCATGAGCACTTTTTATCTTTCGACGGCAAGGGAACTGGACATCTCTCAGGCAAAGGTGCATGAATATAACGAGCAAGAAGGGGTTGAAGACCTAGACACAGACGACCGAGGGGTCTTTGCCGCCACAGAAACAGCATGGATTATCGACAATGGTTTTATTTCACTCGGCGCTTGGTTGCGAAGTGGTGACTATGTCAATCTCAGCAATGAACAAGACAATCGACTCAATAATTATGGTATTTATTCGGTACTGAGTCGTACCTATGGCGATATTTCTTTAGAATCGAGGCTGGGCTGGGCAAACCCAAAAGTCTCTGAAGTGGCACAATTTTATGCACTTAATGTCGAATACAAAACCCCTAATCTGCTGGCAAAAAGTCGAATTGGTGCTGGCATTAGCCGCAGAATCACTGGCGAACTCCCCAATACCAGTCCTTTAAAAAACACTTCCAGTTTAGAGGTCTACTATGCGATTCCGATTACCAAAAATTTTACCGTCACCCCGTTTATACAAAGCTTTCAGCCCGCCATCCAAGTTGAAGGCACTCCTTTTGACCAATCCAATCTTTGGGCAATTGGCCTTCGAATGCGATTATTTACCATTAATGAAATCTAATGGCGACCACACCAAAGGGGTTGAACCCTCTCCAAACCTCGTCATCCCAATCCCTACCCGGTCTAAGTCAATCCATTCTGACCAGGCCTGGTCAATTTAAGCGGTTTGGATGCCGGAATGTCTTAGTAACGCATCAATTGACGGTTCACGACCTCGGAAAGCTTTGAACAGAATCATCGGGTGGATCGAACCACCTGCCGCAAGAATGGTGTTTTTAAACTTTCTGCCCACTTCTGCATTTAAAATGCCTTGCTCTTCAAAGGCTCCGAACGCATCCGCTGATAACACCTCCGCCCATTTATAACTGAAATACCCTGCGGCATAGCCGCCAGCAAAAATATGGGCAAAGCTGTGCGGAAATCGGTGATAGTCGGGAGGAAAAACCACAGCAACCTTTTGCCTCACGTCATTGGCCAGTGCCAAAATATCGGTCGGCGCGTCTGGTTGGTAGTCGGAATGAAGTAAAAAATCAAACAGTGAGAACTCCAGTTGACGAACCATCATCATTGCCGATTGAAAGCCTCGACTTTGTTTTAATGCCTTGAACAAATCCTCTGGCAAAGGTTCTTGGGTTTCAATATGCGCCGTCATCAGTGCAATACCTTCTGGTTCCCAACAGAAGTTTTCCATAAATTGTGACGGCAGCTCGACCGCATCCCAAGGCACTCCGTTAATCCCCGAAACATCAAAATCATCCATTTCGGTGAGCATGTGATGCAGTCCATGACCGAATTCATGGAATAAGGTGGTAACTTCATTATGGGTTAGACACGCGGGTTGATTGTCAACTGGTGGCGTGAAATTACAGACCAAATAAGCAACCGGGGTTTGTAAATCCCCCTCACTGGACTGCCAACGGCTAATGGCCGAATCCATCCAGGCACCACCGCGTTTATTTTCGCGCGCATACAAGTCCAAATAAAAAGCGGCGATCACCTGGCCGGATTCATTGCTGATTTCAAAAAACCGAACCGAGTCATGCCAAACAGACACGCCTTGTTTTTCGGTGACCTGCACGCCAAATAACGTTTCAGTAATATTAAATAAACCCGCTAACACTTTGGTTACGGGGAAATAAGGGCGCAATGCTTCTTGCGATAAGGACAAGCTTTGGTTTTTGAGTTTTTCTGAGGCAAAGGTGACATCCCAGGGTTGCAGGGAAGATAACCCCAATTCGGTTTTGGCAAACTGCGATAAGGTATCAATTTCCTGTTGCGCTTGTGGTTTGGATTTTTGCGCCAAGTCGGTTAAGAATTCAATCACTTGATCGGTCGAATCGGCCATTTTGGTTGCCAAAGACAGTTCGGCATAATTTTGATAACCCAGCAACTCAGCTTTCTGATGGCGCAGCTTGAGTATGTCGGCCATTAATGCACTGTTGTCATATTGGGTATCCTGTGCCATTTCAGATGCCCGAGTGGCAAAAGCACGATAGACTTCTTCTCTTAATTCTCTGTTTTCAGCATAGGTCATTACCGCTAAATAGGATGGAAAATCCAATGTCACCAACCACCCCTGCTGATAAGACTTTTGTTCTGCCAGTTGCGCTAATAGCCCCATTGCACTATCTGGCAACCCGGATAAAAGCGCCTTATCTTCAATGTATTTTGACCAGGCCTGGCTACTTTTTAGCACATTATTGCCAAATTGACTGCTTAATTGCGATAGCTGCTGGGTAATGTCTTTATAGGTTTGTTGGTGCGTCTCGTCTAAATCAATTCCCGATAGGCGAAAATCTCTCAATGCATTTTCAATGACCTTTTTCTGAGCCAGTGAATAGTGCGCAAAGGCCTCAGATTGATGGAGTTGCGAAAATTTCGCAAATAAGCCTTTGTTTTGACCGATTTGGCTGTGAAAATCGGTAATCTGCTGTAAACAGTCTGTGTAGACTTGATGCCATTCATCGGAATTACTGACGGCATCGAGGTGACCTACCGGCCCCCAAACCCGCTCCAAGCGATTCTGAATATGCTCTAAAGGTTCCACAAAGTTTTCCCAGCTCGGAGGGGCTGTATCGGCCACCAATTTCTCAACCACATCACGGCTTTCCGATAAAACGGCGGTCACAGCTGGCTCGATGTGTTCCACGTGAAACGCATTAAAATCGGGTAACTGGTCGGTCTTTAATAATGGGTTCATTGCTTGGCTCCGAAAGGTAACATTGAAAATCAGCGGTTGATTATACGCAATGCCGAGCCGATTTGAAAACCTTGCTAAAGGTTACAAGCTATTAATTGACTGACTTTGAATTTTTATGCTGATACATGGCGTCATCCGCCTTAGAGAGTAAGGTATCGAGAGAGTCCGCATCATCCGGATAAATGGCAAACCCCACACTCACGGTGACAATAAGCCGCGTTCCCTCTTTTAAGGTGATGGGTTGACTCACCACGGTTTGCAACTCCGTGCAGATGTCTTCTAAGTGAGGTTTTTGATCAAAATGTGGAAGGATTAAAATGAATTCATCGCCACCAACGCGCGCCACCCAGTCTGCGTCTTCAACAAATATTTTTAATCTTTCAGCCAAGGTTAATAACACTTGATCTCCCGCAGCATGACCATACTGGTC
>CBFHUY010000019.1:0-18453 GCA_965658885.1 Hydrogenovibrio sp. | reverse complement strand
TAAATCCGGCTGCACTGCTGAGTAGAGTCCCAACGCCAAGGTCAAGACTCCCAGAGCTATTTCTGCAAGATGGTCTGGAATGGCTAAAATCAAATTAGCACCGACCACCACACCCGGCAAGCCAAACGCCAAAATAACGAGTACAAAACGAAGATTAAATTGCGCAGATCGAAAGTGGCGCGAACTGGCCCCCAGCCCTAGAAAGACACTGGCGACTTTATGGGTTGCCAGTGCAAGACTAAAGGGCAACCCTAAAAATAATAATGCGGGTAATTGGAGCAGCCCTGCCCCACCCCCTGCTAAGGCAGAAAGCAGGTTTGCAATGAGGGAGATTAAAAATAATAGAAAGTGGTCAAAGAGGCTTTCCATTTAGGGTCGCCATCTCATTTGGCGGTGATTAAGGTGCCCACCCCTTCATCGGTAAAGACTTCTAACATCACTGCATGTTCAACCCGACCATCAATGATATGGGCTGAATGAACGCCATTTTCAACCGCTTCAAGCGCACATTGAATCTTGGGAAGCATACCACCATAAATAGTGCCATCGGCAATCAGTCTTGCAACGGAATCCGCATTCAAACCCGTCAACAACTCGCCCTTCTTATCCAATAAGCCAGGGGTATTGGTCAGTAACATTAGCTTTTCAGCATTTAACGCTTCTGCCACCTTACCCGCAACCAAATCAGCATTAATATTGTAGGATGCGCCCTTTTCATCGACGCCCACAGGGGCGATAACGGGAATAAAGTCGTCTTGAATCAACATATCCAACACCTTGGTATTGATCTTGGCGACTTCACCAACATGGCCTAAATCAATCAGTTCGGGGGCATTTAAATCTTCATTAAAAGCGGTCATTTCCATTTTTCGAGCTTCAATTAAATTAGCATCCTTCCCTGTCAGCCCCACGGCATTGCCATTATGCTGATGGATGAGATTGACAATTTCTTTATTGACCATGCCGCCTAGCACCATCTCGACAATATCCATGGTTTCTGCATCAGTGACGCGCATTCCTTGAATAAATTCTGATTGTTTGCCAACTCTTTCAAGTAGATTACCGATTTGTGGCCCCCCGCCATGCACCACCACAGGGTTCATGCCCACCAGTTTCATTAACACGATATCACGTGCAAAACCGTTTTTTAAAGCCTCTTCGGTCATGGCATTCCCGCCATACTTGACGACAATGGTTTTACCAGAAAAACGTTGGATATAGGGCAAAGCTTCTGCAAGAACCGAAGCAATATTTTGCGCTTGGGCTTTGTTTAAATTCATGGTGGATTGCACTCTCATCATTGGGCTCGGAATATTAGTCTCTAAAATTATTGAATTGTAACGGCATCTCTAAATCTTCCATGCCTTTTAGGAGTTGCATCACCGCTTGAAGGTCATCTCGTTTTTTACCGGTAACACGAATGGTTTCTTCCTGTCTCGCTGCTTGCACTTTAATTTTTGAATCCTTAATGGCTTTGATGATTTTCTTTGCCAAAGCCGCATCTAAGCCTTCTTTCATTTCAATTACTTGTTTCGCGGTCTTCAGCTGAATGTCTGGATCTTTTATTTCCATACATTTGACATCGATGCCTCGGCGATTGGCCTTTTCAATCAGCATATTCACCATTTGCTGTAGTTGAAACTCCGATTCAGTTTTTAGGGTGACCACACTGTCTTTTAAGGTAAAGCTTGAATCCGTGCCTTTAAAATCATAGCGCGTGGTCACTTCTTTATTGGCTTGATCAATGGCATTGGTTAGCTCATGTTTATCGAGTTCAGAAACAATATCAAATGAGGGCATAATAGACTCCTAAAACGACCAGGCCTGGCCATTTTGTATGATTGAACAAAAACGCCTATTATAGAGAGGAAATTAAAACACGTCTAATCTGATTAATGGTTTCAGCATCCAGCATCAGTTCTTCTTGTGCATTGGCAAGGTAACTTTTTGCTTCCTCAGTAATATAAGAGCCAAGTGAGATTTCATTGACAATCATATTCGATATTTTCACCAGCGCCATCATGCCACGAATTTTTTCCTGACCCATATTATTGTCTTCTGTGTGATGATGCATAATCACATTTAGCATTTCGACTGGCAGCTTCCATCTTTGACCCAGCAATATGCCGACATCCATATGGGAGGTGCCATATTTTTCGATTTCTTTACGCACGCCATTCACGGGGCTGGAGTTGGTCAGTGAAAAGAATTTAGGATAGGCCTCAGGATCCTTGGTCGCCAGCATTAAGGCACCGCCATTATGGAATAACCCAATCAAATATGCTTCATCACGGGTAATGCCATCGACATATTCGGATAATTCAGCGCAACAAAAAGCCACATCCTTGGAATGCTCAATAATTTCCAACACTTCACTGGTATTAAAAATATTCTTTAACGCAGCGGCTAACACCAGATTCTTTAAATTGGTATAGCCCAAGCTGTCAACGGCTTCCCGAATACTATTAATTTTCCGCTTCATTTTCATAATGGGTGAATTAACAATCCGCAGCACTTCCCCTGACAACTTGGTATTGGAAGAAATAATGTCGGCAATATCTTGATTATTGGGGAATTTACATTGCAGTGCTTCTTGAAGCTCAAACACCTCTTTGGGTAAGTCGGGAATCTTTACGCCTTTGATCGCTGCCATAGCAGCTCTTAACCTTTGTTCCATCCGTGCCTCATTCTCTATTGATTTATTTTTATCTTTAGGTCAGTACAACGACTATCGACTTTGAACCAAATTGTTATTCTATATCAAGTTATTAAAAAGGAATAACCAATTTTGGGTCCACTCGGTGAATTAACGTTTTAAACTGCTGTTGAATGCGTTGCAATGCCTCAGGCGTCTCTCCTTCAAAGCGCAACACAATCACGGGCGTGGTATTAGAAGCACGAATCAACCCCCAGCCATCTTTAAAATCGACTCTTAATCCATCCAAATCAAACACAGTGGCATGATCAAACTGCGCCGTTTGACGAATTTTATCCATAAAGACATAAGGCTCCCCTTCTGCCATTTCAATTTCAATTTCAGGCGTATTGTAGCCATTAGGGAGTTGAGCAAACAGGGTGGCGGCATTTGACGGAGCTTTGGCCAAAATCTCCAGCATTCTTGCTGCAGTATAAAGACCATCATCAAAGCCATACCAGCGTTCTTTAAAGAACATGTGCCCCGAAACCTCACCGCCTAAAGCTGCACCGGTTTCGCGCATTTTTGCTTTCATATAAGAATGACCGGTTTTCCACATCATCGCTTGGCCGCCGGCAGCTTCCACCACCTTCGCCAATAAAGCGCTACATTTAATGTCATACAATACCAAAGCACCCGGCACTCGCGTTAAAACATCCTGTGCATACAACATCAATTGTCGATCCGGATACAAAGGGTGACCTTCATTATCCACCACGCCACAACGGTCACCATCCCCATCAAAGGCAATGCCACAATCGGCATGGGTTAACAAAACGGTTTGCGATAAGGTTTCCAGGTTTTTGAGTTTGGCTGGATCGGGATGATGGTTCGGAAAATGGCCATCCACTTCACAGAACAACTCGACCACCTCACAGCCTAGTTGTCGTAAAAGCGCTGGCGCAAACGCGCCAGCAACGCCATTGCCGGCATCCACCACCACTTTTAACGGTTTCACTAATTGAATATCTTCTAGAATGCGAGTTTGGTAAGCAGCGGTGATCGAAACTGGGAGAATTTGCCCAGGCCTGGGCAGTTTTTCAAAGCACTCTTGGTCAATACGCTGTTTCAGTGCTTGAATGGCATCGCCAAACAAGGTCACGCCTTGTATAACGATTTTAATACCATTGTAATTAGACGGATTATGAGAGCCGGTCAACATCACACAAGAATGAACGCCATCCAGTGTTTCTGCCGCAAAATAGCACATCGGCGTCATGACCTGCCCCAAATCAATGACCGAAATGCCCATTTGCGTCAGGCCGCGAGCCATGGCATCCGCAAATCGAGGAGCCGATAGTCGTCCATCTCTGCCCAAAACCACTTGGGTTTCACCGGCGACAATCAGTTCACTGGCAATCGCTTGGCCGATCTTTTCGACACCAGACTCGGTTAAGGTTTCATCGACCACCCCACGAATATCGTAGGTTCTAAAAATACTAGCGTCTATTGGATTGTCCACAGCTGGGTTCCTAACATAAAATCCGCTATTTTATAGCGTACAGATGACGGAAAAGTGACAAGCTTAATGCTGCCCCGTATGCCCAAAGCCACCTTCTCCACGCTCAGTTGCGTCACCAAATTCAGAGACTTGGGTAAACACCGGTTGTAACACCGGCACGATCACCATTTGCGCAATCCGTTCTCCGACCTGAATGGTATAGGCCTGGTCACTGCGATTCCAACAAGAAACCATTAAAGGCCCTTGATAATCGGAATCGATCAACCCGACCAAATTGCCTAATACAATACCATGCTTATGGCCCAAACCCGAGCGTGGCAACAGCATCGCTGCCAATCCTGGATCATCTAAATGAATCGCCAACCCCGTTGGAATCAACGTTGTTTCGCCGGGCGCTAAGGTTAAATCCGCATCTAAACAAGCGCGTAAATCCAACCCAGCTGAACCAGCCGTACCATAGTGAGGCATTTCAATCTCTTTGCCTAGGCGCTCATCTAATATTTTATATTCCACCTGAAGGGTCATGTTTTTTCCTTATCCTATCAAATCTGAAAACACCGACTTAGCGCAATATATGCAGGAAGTGTAGGTGTTTATGATAGTGATCTATCATATCATGAATCAATGCCTGCTTTGACCACCCCATCACATCATAATCTTGCCCACCTTCACTCAAATGAATTTCAGCTCGATAATAATGGGCGGACTCGTCTAACTCCGATTCGGCAACCCCTTCTTGCACAAACTCCGGCTTCAAATGACCTCGACTCCGCACTTCATAGATAAAGTCGGCTTCATCCCCCTGCTGAACCCAAAGGCTAACTCTGTCTTGATCCGGTTGAAAATTAACCTCAGCAGCAATCCCTTGTGATTTCAATTCAGCCATAACTTCTTCACAGGCGGGCTTAGCAACCTTCTGCAAAAAGCGGCTCACCACGGCTTTTGATGGATAATCCACAATATTATGCAAGCGCTCTTTCCAATTATCGTCTGTAGAGGTCGGCATAATGGTGCCATTAAATTGCAAGCTCTCACGCTTAGTAATATCCACCCTTAACGCCTTAATCAAGCCGTAGGTCGCAATTAATAACACCACTGAAAAAGGCAATGCACTGGCAATGGTCATGGTTTGTAACGCCCCCAAACCACCCGCTAACAGTAAAATAGCGGCAATTAATCCAACGCCAATCACCCAATAAAGCCTTTGCCAAAGAGGCGTATCATCTCGACCATTGGAGCACAACATATTCACCACCAAGGCACCAGAATCGGCAGACGTCACGAAAAAGATCACCACCATTAAAATGGCAATAAACGACAACACCGAGCCAAATGGAAACTGCTGTAAAAACACAAACAAGGCCACGGCCACATCATTAGATACCGCATCGCCCAAGGCATTTAATCCGCCATTTAGAATCATATCAATCGCTGAGTTCCCGAAGAAGGTAAACCACATCATACTGAACCCCACTGGCACTAATAACACGCCACTGACAAATTCTCGAATGCTACGTCCTCTTGAAACCCGAGCAATAAACAATCCGACAAACGGTGCCCAAGCCAACCACCAGGCCCAATAAAAAATCGTCCAACCGCCAATCCAGTCTGTTTTCTCATAGGCAAATAAATTAAAGGTCACCCTGACAATATCAGACAGATAAGCCCCGACATTTTGAATCAGTGCCTGCAATAAAAAGACCGTTGATCCCAATGACAGCACCAAGACCATTAAAATCACCGCCAAGCTCATATTGAGTTCTGACAAGCGCCGAATGCCTTTGTCCAAGCCGGTTGCCACTGAAATACCCGCCAAGCCAGTGACCATTGCAATTAAAATCACTTGCATCACGGCGCTCACTGGCACATCAAACAACGTATTTAACCCGGTATTCATTTGCAAAACACCATAGCCTAATGAGGTCGCAATCCCAAAAATCGTGCCGATGACAGCAAAAATATCAACGGCATGACCGATGGGGCCATAAATTTTTTCACCAATGAGTGGATAGAGCGCCGAACGCAAGGTCAACGGCAAACCATGTCGATAGCTAAAAAAGGCCAAAATCAATGCGACGATGGCATAAATGGACCAAGCATGGAGTCCCCAATGGAAAAAGGTAATGTTCATTGCCTGACGCGCCGCTTCTACCGTAGCGGGGTCAGCCGCTGGCGGAGCCAAAAAGTGCATCACTGGCTCAGCCACCCCAAAAAACATTAAACCGATCCCCATACCCGCGGAAAACAACATTGAAAACCAAGTCATATTGGTATAATCCGGCGTGGCATGATCCGGACCCAACTTAATCTCGCCATAGCGTGAGAAGCCTAAAAACACCACCGTGATTAAAATAATCGCCACCGTTAACACATAAAACCAACTGCCATTATCAATAATCGCGGCTTGCATACCCGAAAAGAGTTGATCGGCTGGAGCAGGAAATAAGCTGGCAAAAATCAGCAACAAAATGACCAGGCCTGAGGCGATATAAAAAACCGGCGGATTCAATTTCGCCACGGTTGTTTCATTCGTTTGATGGGAACTCATAACACTTTCTCCTTAAAAATCAAAGGGCACGCTTTTAACAATTCCTTCAAATTAATGCGCTGTTACGGCTTGAGCTTGCTCAATCCATTGATCAAACTGATCTTGATGCGCGTTTATCCACATATCAACATGACGGTTAATGGCTTTCAAACTGTTTTGACCCTCTCTTACCAAAGAGTTTTGCGCTGAGACATCATTGACCGAAAGTGACATCACTTCGAATAGTTTTGCCACCTCAGGATGCTGTTCTGCCACAGAAGCATTGGCGACAATGCGCATAGAATTAACATTAAAACCATAGTTTTTGCCATTAGACAAAGCGGTATTCTGAGTCACCGGATGCGCTGAATGGGTGACTTCAAGCCAAACCACATCGCGTCCCGGCTTCATAATGCCCGATACCCAATAAGGTGTCCAAGTGTAATAAAGCACTGGCTCGCCTCGTTCAAACTGGCCGATTGTTTGCGAAATAATGGCCGAATATTGTCCTTGGTCATGCTCAATGGTTTTTCTCAAACCAAAGGCATCCAGTTGATGTTCAATGACCTTTTCACAGCCCCACCCTGGATTGCAGCCTGCCAGGTTCGCCTTGCCATCACCATCGTTGTCAAACAGTTTGGCAATTTTGGGATCTTTCAAATCATTTAAGTAACGAATGCCATATTGTTTGGCCGTTTTTTTATCAATCAGATACCCTTGGGCACAACCTTCAACAAAGTAGCCTTTTCGATAAAAAACCGCATCGCCGCCCGCTCTTTGATACATATTTTCATGCAAAGGCGCCCAATTCACTGCCATAAAACGAATGGTATCGTCATCCGTTTGCTGGGCAATTGTTTTATAGCCAATGGCATAATCCACCTCATTAATCGGTTGGATATCATGACCCAATGCCGCCAGCGCGCGGTTCACCAAAATTGTTTGAAAGGTTTCCTCCGCAATCGGACTTTGAAATGGCATCACCTTGGCCGCATAGCCATTCAATGCCATCAGCGTCATACTGAATAAAACCCCAAGTTTGACTATGTTTTTGGTTACAGTCATACCTTACCCCTTTCGATTTAACGCGTTTAATAACCAACCCAAAGGTTCGGATTGATACCATTTTTGACCTTTATTTTGCGAGGATTGTTGCGCCAACGACTGCGTGATGCGATCAAGAATGATGGCTAATAATACGATTGCTAACCCCCCAACGGCTGCCAACCCCATATCCAAACGCCCAATCCCTCTTAACACCATTTGCCCCAATCCACCGACCGCGATCATGGAGGCAATCACCACCATAGACAGCGATAACATCAAGTTTTGATTAATACCCGCCATAATCGTTGGCAAGGCAACGGGCAGTTCCACCTTAAACAGCATTTGCCACATACTGGCACCAAATGCATGAGACGCTTCCACTAGATCTTTCGGTACCTGACGAATACCCAAACTGGTTAAACGAACCAAGGGTGGCAAAGCAAAAATAATGGTCACCACCACCCCCGGAACATTACCGATGCCAAATAGCATCACAATCGGCACCAAATAAACAAATGCCGGCGTGGTTTGCATCGCATCAAGTAACGGTTTAATAAACCATTCTGCGCGATCCGACTTGCCCATTAAGATGCCCAATGGCACACCAATCAAAATACTGAATAACACCGAGGTAAAAACCAGTGACAAGGTCAACATGGTTTCAGACCAAGCCCCTATAAACCCGATAATCAAAAACGAAACCAAAGCGCCCCCCGCCAAACGTCGTCCACCAAACTGCCAGGCCAATAACGTGAAAAATGCGATGACCAACCAAGGTGACAGGCTTTGTAAAAAGAGATCCATCGACGTTAGCGTAATATCAACCGGCACGCGCACCAATTGAAACACATCTCGAAAATTGTCTACCAGCCAATCTAGGCCATCTTCTACCCAGATATCAAAGGGAATCTGCGCTTCTGCAAACGGCTGTTGCCAAGAAAAATCCGCTGCCGGGGTTGCCGCCTCAGGGGCATTCAACCAATTTGTATCGGCTGATTGCCCTTCATCAGAATTCGCCGTACTCCAAGCATTAGCGGCTTGTTCAGTCGTCGCGGTATCGGTTTCTGACGATGGTGTCTGCCATGGGTTAGTCGGTTCGGTTTGTTCGCCTGTGTCCCACGGGGTTGGTTCTGCCATATATCATTTCCTTTGTCAGCCCTATATGCCATTTTCATAAATGTGCAATCAGGCAAGAATAGGGGTACTTCATCGATTGCGGTTATGTGTTATCCAAAGCCATAAGCAAATTGGACTGGCTAATCACGCCACAAAATTGTTGATTTTGGTCGACAACGGGAAGCGGACATTCGGCCTTTGCCACCTTCTCCAAAATATCATTGACCAGGTCCCCCGCCGAAAGCGGTTCAATGTGTTTAAGATAAATGTCTGATAAATGCTGAGACTTTTCTGTTTTTAATGCCTGCTGGCTGATGACGCCCTGATAACCCTCTGCAGAATCCAGACAAACGCCATACGGTTGTTCCGATGCGATAAAGTCTTCTATCACTGTTTCTGGCATTCGCTGATCGACCCCCGTTAGTAAACAATCAGGCGTTTGAGCTAAATACCCGGCTTTTAAAACCTTTCCAACCGAAACCCCTTTAAAAAAGGAGGCAACATACTCATTGGCAGGGTGTTTCAAAATGGCCTCAGGCGTATCGACTTGAATCACATCACCATCTTGCATAATGGCAATTCGATCGCCAATTCGCATGGCTTCATCTAAGTCGTGAGAAATAAAAATAATGGTATGACGGCTTTTTTGCTGCAACTTCAGCAATTCATCTTGCATTTCACTGCGAATAATCGGATCCAGCGCAGAGAAAGCTTCATCCATTAACATGAGTTCAGAGCCGGTTGCCAAGGCGCGTGCAATCCCAACGCGTTGCTGCATTCCGCCTGATAAGGCTGACGGCAATAAATCCCCTTGTGTAGAGAGGCCAACCTGATCCAGAGCAGCTTGCGCTTTGCGCGCCGCTGTATCTTTATCCACGCCATCCAATAGCAAACCAAAAGCGGTATTCTCCAAAACAGTCAAATGGGGCATTAAGGCAAAGGACTGAAAAACCATCGAAATTTTCTTTCGCCGAATCGCTCTGAGTGCTTTAGGCGTCATTTGGGTAATACTTTCGCCATCAATATACACCTCCCCTAAGGTCGGTTCTATCAGACGATTAAACAGTCGTACCAGCGTCGATTTACCAGAACCGGACAGCCCCATAATGACAAAAATTTCACCCTCATAAACTTGCAAGCTGACCTGATTGACGCCGAGCGTATGTTCCGTTTGAGCGAAAATCTGTGATTTAGAGTCCCCTCGTTCAATGAGTGGCAACACTTTATGGGGATGAGGGCCAAAGACTTTATAAAGCCCTTTTGCTTCTAATTTTATTTTTTTAGACATGGTTTTAAAATCGTATCGCAACCCAACAGACTTAAATACGCCTATTGAAGCTGAGCTCCAGAGGTTAATTCGTGATTAAAGACATCCGCGCCTGCAGACTGTCATTATTGAATTGATTGCAATAGAAGGCAGGATTAAGCACTCCATACCTTAAACGCATTATTTAACCGTAACATTTTAAAATGACCATTTCAAGGCGACGCAAGCGCAACGGGTTCATCTGCGATTAAGCCAACTCTTGGATTCTCTCCAAAACCTGTCGCGCTTGATGGGATTTACTGGAAGCCGCGAGGGGCTTTTGGTGGTGGGCAGAAATCAAGGTCAAGGCATTATCGGTTTGGTCAAAACCAACGCCTTCTCCAACGAGGTTGGCACAAATCAAATCTAAGTTTTTAACCTGGCGTTTATGTTGAGCCGCTTTGACTAATTGTTGCGTCTCGGCAGCAAAGCCAACCACAAACGGTTTATTCGCCTGTTGCGCGACCCAGGCAACAATATCGGGATTTTTCACCAATGTCAGCGTCATGTCAGACACTTCAGGTGACTTTTTAAGTTTATGATCAGCCTGTTGCTGGGGACGAAAATCAGCAACGGCTGCCGCACTAATAAAAACGTCTTGTGCAGCATAATGGCTTTGAACCGTCTCAAACATCTGTTGAGCACTTCGCACATTAATCCGATGAATGCCTTCAGAAGCGACCAATGCAACGGGGCCTGCAATTAAAGTGACATCCGCCCCCAGTTGATGTGCCACTTCAGCCAATGCAAAGCCCATTTTGCCCGAACTGCGGTTGCCAATGAACCTTACCGGATCAATATCTTCATAAGTGGGACCCGCGGTAATTAACAGCCGTTTTCCTTGCCAAAATTCGGTTAATTTTGACCAGGCCTGGTTATTTTTTTCGGATTGTTCAGCCAATTCAGTGAGTCGATTTAAGATCTCAACGGGTTCAGGCATTCGCCCGGCACCTTCTTCCCCACAAGCTTGCGTTCCAACGGCGGGTGCCATGACTTCCATCCCGCGCAGTTGTAGAACCGACACATTTTCTTGCGTTGCGGGATTGGCCCACATTTGTTGGTTCATGGCAGGCGCGAGGAGAATCGGTCGATCCGTCGCCAGACAAAGTGTGGTTAATAAATCATCGGCGCGTCCCATTCTCAATTTGGCTAAGGTTTCTGCGGAACAAGGCGCGATCACAACCCTATCGGCCCATCTCGCTAACTCAATATGCCCCATTCCCGCTTCTTGATTGGCATCAAATAGCTGATCCCGCACGGGTCGCCCAGAAAGCGCTTGAAAAGATAAAGGTTGAATAAACTGCTTAGCCCCGGCGGTCATGACCACCTGAACCTCGTGCCCAGCCTTACGACATAACCGAACCAATTCCAAAGACTTGTAGGCAGCAATACCGCCCGTAACCCCCAATACAATCTTCATGACGAAACCAACCTAACCAGTTCATCCAGCAATCGAACGGGGCGACCATTTTTCACGGTGACCCCAATAATTTTTGCGCCCAGGACATGAGTACCATCTTCGCGAATAATATCTTGGAAAAAGGCGACCTTGGTGCGGCCTTCGGCAACAAGCTGAACCCGCACTAAAAATCCATCATTGGCTTTTAATGAGGCTTTATAGTCTAACTCGGCTCTGGCGACCATCAGGTGTATGCCTTGAGCCGTGACTTCGGCAAAGTGAATGCCATTGGCTAATAAAAACTCGTGGCGGGCGTGCTCCAAGTAGTTTTGGTAAACCGCATTATTCACCACACCCTGCATATCGCATTCATAGTCTCGAACCCGCATTTCAAGTTCAAACATTGCCTGACTTTCCTCTTTGACTTAAGATAGCGCTTATCTTATCAAAAAAGCGCAAAAACATGGCAATTACCGACTGGCATGAAAATGACCGCCCCCGTGAAAAACTGCTTCGTTATGGTGCTGAACAGCTATCCGACGCCGAATTGCTCGCCATCTTTTTACGGGTGGGCGTCAAGGGCAAAAGCGCAGTGGAACTGGCTCAAGACTTATTAAATCATTTTGGCAGTTTGCATCAGTTACTAACCAGTGATGAAGCCGAATTTTGCAGTGCCAAGGGATTAGGGCAAGCCAAATATGTACAACTGCGCGCGGTGCTGGAAATGTCTCGTCGTCACTTTGAATCCGGCCTAACCAAAGGGGATGCCATGACCCAACCGGAAGCCGTGGCTCGATTACTACAACACCACCTGGGCAACCAGAATCGCGAAATCTTTGGCATGATCTTATTAGATCAGCAGCATCACTTTATCCAGTTTAAACCGCTTTTTACCGGCACCCTCAATCAGGCATCCGTTCATGCCCGAGAGGTGGTTATCTGTGCGTTAGAACATCAGGCTGCTGCCGTTATTCTGGCACATAACCACCCTTCCGGCGATCCAACCCCCAGTGAAGCTGATAAACGCTTAACTCAGCAATTACAACAAGCCTTAGCATTGGTTGAAGTGCGCTGTTTAGATCATATTATTTTAGGCGACCATGGTCGCTGGGTCTCGCTAGCTCAATTAGGAGAAATGCCCTAATGGCTTCAATCATTCAGCGCATGCTATGGACTTGGCTTACCCTCATGCTGTGCTTTTGGGGAAGTTGGCTGAGCTTGGCACAGGTCAACTTTGGCTATCCGATTTGGCATGACTATGCCGGGATTGGCGACCACATTGATCGCTATGCCCCTTTAAACCTATATCGAAAAGGGTTTGAAGAAACCTCTGCGGAAACACGCTATCAATTGTTTGCCGACATTGTTAAAGCCATTCACCATCAAGGAAAAGGCTTAGAAAATCTCGCCTACGAAACCTCGCAATACCGCGTTGCCTTATTACGTCCCGCTGAAATTATCCATTTAAAGGATGTCGCTCATCTGATTTCCATTTTGCAGACCGCCGCACTCTATGGTTTGATTATTTGGCTGTTGTGGACGGGCTTCCTGATCTATCGACGACGTTACCCGTCCAGTCAGCAGCTTCTCACTGCTGGCGCTTTGGGCGCACTGGCACTGATGATTCCGCTATTAATATGGGGGCCAGAGGCGGTATTCTATCAACTTCATATTTGGATTTTTCCTGAACAACATCAGTGGTTTTTTTATTATCAGGAGTCTCTAATGAGCACTATGATGAAAGCCCCTGACTTATTTGGTTATATTTTTATCAGTCTGATGGTTGTGACCACAGGAATTTTCATCCTCATTCACCAGTTATTACAACGCTTTTACCAAAGACAAGTTCCCTAAAACTGTCTTGACAATAAACTTGCTTTTTAAGTCAGTTTTAGGCATAATCTCGCTTCTTGTTTTTTACGGATTGCCAATAACGGTTTTACGCTGGTTATTGGGGGTCGTTTTAACATAGAAATATTCGAATATTTTTAATGTGCGTGAGTGTTAAAACTCACTTTTTTGAGAGGAATTGAGAAATGTCTAAAATTTGCCAAGTAACAGGAAAAAAACCTGTTGTCGGTAACAATGTTTCCCACTCTCATCGTAAGACTCGTCGTCGTTTTGAGCCTAATCTACAAACACATCGTTTTTGGGTTGAAAATGAGAACCGTTTTGTCAAGCTACGTCTTTCTACCTCAGGTATGCGTATCATTGATAAGAACGGAATTGAGTCCGTGTTAGCAGAAATGCGTGCACGTGGTGAGAAAGTTTAAGGGAGCCCGACATGCGCGATAAAATTAAACTTCAATCGACAGAAAGCGCTTATTTTTATACTACGGATAAAAATAAACGTAACATGGCTGGCAAATTTGAGATCAAAAAATATGATCCCGTTTTGCGCAAACATGTTCTCTTTAAAGAAGCAAAAATCAAGTAAGTCATTAAATCGGTTTTACCCAAACCCATTTAATCTAACCCAGCTCACAAGGCTGGGTTTTTTTATGCCTGTAACAACTGATCGCCCCTCTCAATACTCGAGGCACCTATCAGGCTTCATTCAGCCTCATTGATTCACTTCGTGATTAAAGACAACCTGATTTCGCCCCTTTTGTTTTGCTTGATACAAGGCATTATCCACTTCAAAGTACAGCTTTTCAGAATCGGTTAACGCTGATGCGGGCACAAATGCGGCGCCCATTGATAAGGTCATGACCTTAAACTCGGACGCTTTATTTTTAATGTCTAATGCCATAATGCGAACTCGAAGTTCTTCCAAATAGGCTTGGAAGGCTTGCTCAGTTTTAAACTCGCTCAAAATCCAAAACTCTTCACCGCCCATTCTAAACACAAAGTCGGATGCCCGATTAAAGTGACTCTTTAAAACAGTCGCAACTTGTTGAAGCACTTCATCCCCTTTTTGATGACCATAGGTATCATTAATCTTTTTAAAATAATCGATATCAATCATCGCCATCGATAAAGGGTCGCCATTACGCTTGGCTCGATTAATTTCTTGCGCAAAAATTTGATTAAAATAGCGTCGGTTATAAAGGTTCGTCAATTCATCGGTAATAACCAATTGTTCAATGCGCTTACGGTCAGTAATATTGACCCTTGTTGCCCAGATTTTATGTATATTGCCCCAAATATCCTTAACCGGTGACAGCGTCAATTTCACCGCATAGGTCGAATGATCTTTGGCTCGGCCTTCCATTTCTCCTTCCCAGGCCTGGCCAGAAAAGACCTGTTTTTTAATCTGTTCCAGCGCATCTGCCGTTAATTTCTGTGTCGCTAATGACGTATAATCTCGACCCAATAATTCTTTTTTGGAATAACCTGTCAAGTCACAATAGGCATCACTGACCCAGATTAATGCAAAGGTTTTGGCATCAATTAAGGTGGCATAGGTGAGTTCATGAATTTGATTAATATAGGTTTGACGTTGGTTCTTTTGATAACGAAAAATAAAAATAATGGCCAACATCAACAACAGCGCCGTTAACACACTCACGCCAATTTGAAACAGTTCTTTTTTATCTAAATGGCGCACCATATTGAGTTGAATCCAGCGATTAAAGATGGCGCTACGCTCCGACTCTGAAATGGAATCGAGCGCTTTCTGTAAGATACTGAATAATACCGGGTTATTTTGTTGAACCCCAATGGCTAACTCAAAACGATTGGACGAATGGCCTATAATATGAACACCCGTTAATCCATACTGATTAATCGCATAATTAATCGCGCCTAAATTACCGGAATAGGCTTTGGCTCGTCCCTCTATCACCGTCTCAATACCCTGTTTCACCGAATCGACTGGCAACAGTTGAATCCCTGGGTAATTTTGCTTTAAAAACTCTTCTGACCAATAGCCATCAACCACCGCAATGGTTTCGCCCAACAACTGATCATACCCTGAAACGGCCGACAGGTTATCCGCCCCCAATAACACCATTGGAAAAGACAAATAAGGTTTGGTGAAACGCATATAAGCCGACCTTTCAGGTGTGGCCACCGCTGCGGAATAAATATCATAATGCCCTTGCTCGGTAGCCTGCACCAGTTCTTCCCAACTCACATTGGTTGCAGGTTTAAACTCCAGTCCTGTTTTTTCTGAAATCAGCTTGATATAATCAGCGGCAATTCCTCGATAAGCCCCACCTTCATCGATAAACTCAAATGGCGCCCAATTGGTATCATTTGCCATGGTGACCACTGGATAGGTTTGGATATAAGCCAATTCATCTTCCGATAACAATAATGGCTGATGACGAATAATAAAGCGATTAATGTCTAGATTCTCATACTGTTCTTGGCTGATAAAACCCGCATCTTTCGCATCAACAATGGTTGCCACTAATTTTTCAGGCGAGACTTCACCAATAGGCACCTGTCCTGATTTGACATACAATTCGGTTTTTTGAGCCTCATCTAACAAGGCATCGCGGGTTTTCACCACCGGATAGTTTTCAATTAAAAAATCCACCACTTCTTCAGGATGATCTAATGCATATTGCCAACCTCGAATGGTCGCTTTTCTAAAGGCTTCAACGACCTTTGGTGATTGGATTGCCAGGCTTCGAGATGTCACGACGAGATCACCATAACTTTGCACCCCAAAGGCTTTGGGGTCAACAATGGAATAAGGAACGCCTTGCTGTTGGAGGCGGTAAGGTTCGTTAGTCATATAGGCGGCATAAAAATCCACTTTATGATCAATAAAATCATTTAAATCACCAGAAGATGGCACTTCAATAAAGGGGGTTGCCACTTTCAATTTGGCTTTATTCAATAAGGTTTGGATTTGCAAATTCCCAAAATGCATTACCTTTTTACCGGAAAAGCCGGCTAGATTTGCTAGAGGCTGGTGAGACAAGAGCACCATTGGTGAGTATTGAAAGGAACTCATCACCAATCGAATCGGCGCGCCTTTAGCAAAGTCAACCGCTAAAGAACTATAACCCACCGCAAAGTCTGACCGACCTGATACCACCTCATCCAACACCCTAACACCGGGTTTCCAGGTTTTTAAAGTGACATCGATTCCGGAATCAGCGTAATACCCTTGCTGGAGCGCCGCATAAAAACCGGCATATTGAAATTGATGATGCCAATTAAACTGTACATTAATTGGAATGGGTTGATGGGGTTCTGAGGTATGTTTTGCCTGAGCAGGTAAGGCGGCTATGAACAACAAAATACAGAGCAAGTGCCAAGCAGAATTGAACATGCGAAAAATCATAAAATAGCTAAATATCGAGTTTGCAGATTGATCATAGAACGATTATAACCAAATTATTATGCGCCACAACCCTATTTGTTTTAGGGTCTTGACCCAATATCATTTAACACCCATTTTGACTATCCACTGACCTGCCTCTAAGACAGGCCAGTTTTGATAAAAGATGACGAATACCGGTTTAATGTGCACTTCCATAGCAGCGCTGTTTGACGGCTTGCATGGCAGGTGGGATTTTTGCCCAGTTTTCAGGGAAGGTTTTGGTTTGAAAATCGCGCATGGCTTCAAATGCATCATCAATCATTTTAAAACTGGCAACGGTGCCTTGCGCATTTTTAACACAATAACCGGATTCATCACTGTCTAAAAAATAAGGACTGGTATTCATGACGCTTCTCCTTGTGTGAGTGGGTTCTATTTTTGTGTCTCTGTTAATTTTTATATCGGCCATCTGTCTAAAAATCGCAATTTAATTTAGAATAGCGACCATATTACAATTCAAGACATCCTACAGAACCCTACCGAGAACTAGAAGAAAGAACCATGCCAGAACTGCCGGAAGTTGAAACCACCAAAAAAGGCATTGAACCTAAGACGCAAGGCCAAATCATTCAATCCATCCAAATTCGCAACGGACGTTTACGCTGGCCAGTTGACTCAAAATTAGGCCAAATCCTACCAGGCCTGGTCATTTTATCGGTCAAGCGGCGTGCGAAATACTTACTATTAGAAACCGAGTTGGGGCATCTTATTATTCATTTGGGCATGTCGGGGAATTTACGAGTGCTACCGCAATCCACCCCTGCGAAAAAGCACGACCATATTGATTTGCACTTAGACAATGGCTGGTTATTACGCTATCACGACCCAAGACGATTTGGCTGCTGGTTATGGACTGAGGAGCCGCTTGCACAACATCCATTATTAAAAAACCTAGGACCAGAACCTCTGACGAATGCGTTTAATGCTGAAAGCCTTGCCAAACAACTGGCCCAACGTAGCATGGCGATTAAAAATGCCATTATGCAAAATGCCATCGTCGTCGGCGTTGGGAATATCTATGCCAATGAAGCCTTATTTATGAGCAAGATCCACCCGCTTCGTCCAGCAAAGAGTTTGAATGCGGCGGAAATTGCCACCTTGGTCACCAGCATTAAGCAGGTTTTGACTCAAGCCATCAGTCAAGGCGGCACCACCTTAAAAGACTTTTTATCCCCAACGGGTAAACCAGGCTACTTTGAACAACAATTACAGGTTTATGGCAGAGCCAAGGAACCCTGTTTCTGTTGCCAGCAACCCATTCAAAAAATCATCCAAAATCAACGTGCCAGTTATTTTTGTAACAGCTGTCAAAGCCGACCGGATTTGACTTGAGTGAAACTGCCAAACCCTTTAAGATACAGAACAGACCGCTGCCATTGACGAGAACACCATGCACACAACCATTTTCAATAAGCTTAAAACCCTTTTTAGCCACCATCCCTTAAAGGGTACATTTCTATTCGTGGCAGCTAGCCTGGTCGGATTTATCAGCTTATCCAGTTGTGATTTTCAGCCAAACAGTACACAGCCACTAACCAGCTGGCCACTGGTTCAGGATTGCTCTTTACACCACCAAGCCTGTGAATCACAACAGGCACAACAAAGTGTCCGACTGGAAAT
>CBFHUY010000018.1:0-19303 GCA_965658885.1 Hydrogenovibrio sp. | reverse complement strand
TGTACCAATCATTTGGATATTAATGTCATTTTCAGCGAGCACTTTAAACATTTTACTGGCAATACCAGAATGTGATTTCATCCCAACACCCACCATTGAGATTTTGACAATGGTATCGTCACACAAAACCTCTCTCGCACCTAGGTCGGCTGCAGTATTTTCCAGGATGGCTTTTGCAGAAGCTAAATCACCACGAGCAACGGTAAAGGTGAAATCCGTTGTGCCATCAACCCCTTGGTTCTGAATAATCATGTCAATTTCGATATTGGCATCAGAAACAGGTCCCAAAATCTGAAAAGCAACACCGGGTTTGTCTGGCACACCTAAAACCATAAGTTTTGCTTCATCGCGACTGAATGCGATCCCTGAAATTAACGGTTTTTCCATATTTAAATCCTCAAAATCTTCTTCAGAGATCAGCAGCGTTCCGCCCCCCTCTTTCATTGATGACAATACACGCAATGGCACTTTATATTTACTGGCAAATTCAACAGAACGGATTTGTAGCACCTTCGCACCCAAGCTGGCTAGCTCTAACATTTCGTCAAAGGTTACCACCTCCAACCGTTTGGCTTCTGGAACCACTCTCGGATCGGTAGTATAAACCCCATCCACATCCGTATATATTTGACATTCATCCGCTTTTAAAGCCGCTGCCAGCGCCACTGCCGTGGTATCGGATCCGCCGCGACCCAAGGTTGTGATGTCGCCATCATCTGTCACACCTTGAAAACCAGCAACAATCACCACCTTTCCTTGATTTAATTGATTGTTGATTTTTTCGCTGTCAATGCCTTCTATACGGGCTTTAGAATGTACATCATTGGTTCGAATCGCAACCTGCCACCCTGTATAAGAAATGGCATCAACCCCCCTCTCTTGTAAAGCCATACTCAACAATGCAATGGTGACCTGCTCGCCCGTTGTCAGCAAAACATCCATCTCACGTTTGGAGGGTTGCGATTGAATTTCTTGAGCTAATGCCGTTAAGCGATTGGTTTCTCCACTCATCGCTGAAACCGTCACCACCACTTGGTGCCCTTCGGCCACAAATTGACTGACTTTTTGGGCGACGTTTTGAATGCGCTCAACATTGCCAACAGATGTGCCGCCATACTTTTGAACAATTAATGCCATCTTTAGTTTTATTTCTCCACAATAAATCTGCTGAATTCAGCCAGTCTTAAACTCAAAAAACCGTAGTCGCCCAATTGGATAGCTACGGTTTAATCATTTGGCACTGTATTGCACCTTTTACATCATTTCTAATAAAAGCCCTATCAAGCGCCTTTAAAAGCATCTTGTTCAAGCCATCTCAACTCAAATACGGTTTGTTAAAGAAGCCAGTACTAATTTAATGATTGCACCCATTCCGCTACCGAAGCAAGTGCTTGTGGCAATTTTTCTGGTTCTTTACCGCCTGCCTGAGCCATATCAGGACGACCGCCGCCTTTACCACCCACTTGTTGCGCCACATGGTTAACCAGTTGTCCCGCCTTAATTTTATCGGTAATATTTTTACTCACACCAGCCACAAGAGTCACTTTTTCACCCTCAACAGCGGCCAGCACGATGGCAGCAGGCGCGAGCTTATCTTTCAACTTATCCAGTGTTTCACGCAGGGTATTCACATCCGCACCTTCTAGCTGTGCCGCCAGAACCTTGACCCCGTTAATATCAACGGCAGCACTGGCCAAGTCATCTCCCTGACTCGATGCCAATTTTGACTGGAGTTGTTTCAGCTGTTTTTCAAGATCTTTATTTTCAGACATCCACTGAGACAGTTTGGTAACCACTTGGGACTTATCGGTTTTCAGTTGCGTAGCCACATCTAATAAGCGTTGTTCAGATTCATAAATGGCTTCCCATGCCGCTTCACCTGTCACCGCTTCGATGCGTCGAACGCCTGAAGCAATACCACTTTCAGATAAAATTCGGAAAGGCCCGATTTCCCCTGCAGAATTCACATGAGTTCCACCGCATAGTTCAATAGAAAAGTCACCCAACTCAACCACGCGAACCACATCACCATATTTTTCTCCGAACAGCGCCATCGCCCCTTTCGACTTCGCTGCTTCAATATCCATCTCAGCCATTTGAACCGGTGCATTCTTCATAATTTGGCGATTAACCAACTGTTCAATTTTCAAACAAGTTTCAGCGGAGATTGGTTCATAATGTGAAAAATCAAATCGCAAACGGTCAGGTTCGACCAACGAGCCTTTTTGACCCACATGCGTCCCTAACACCGTTCTTAAGGCTGCATGCAATAAATGGGTTGCCGAATGATTGCGTTCAGATGCCCGTCTTGCTTTGACATCAATATGTGCTTGCATTGTCTGACCCACTACCAAAGCGCCAGCTGTGACTTTCCCAATATGCAAGAAAGTCGCGCCTTGCTTTTGGCAATTATCGACATGAAAACTGTTCATGCCTTCCGTTAGACTGCCCTGATCGCCAACTTGACCACCTGATTCAGCATAAAAAGGGGTTTGGTTTAACACGACAATTGCCTGGTTACCTTCTGATACAGATTCAACTTGTTGACCATCAACAAAAATCGCTTGAATTTCCGCTGAAGCGGCATCCTGATCATAGCCAATAAACTGGGTTGGGGCATTGAAATCAACCTTCAAGGCGCCTTGGGTAGCAAAATTACTTGCAGACCGAGCACGAGCCCTTTGCGCCTCCATTTCCTTAGCGAAACCGGCTTCATCAACCGTTAGGTTGCGCTCTCTAGCAACATCTGCCGTCAAATCGAATGGAAAGCCATAGGTATCATAGAGTTTAAAAGCCACTTCGCCACTGACCACTGTTCCTGTCAATTGCGCAAAAGCCTCTTCTAAGATTCGCATGCCATTTTCTAAGGTTTCAGCAAAACGTTTTTCTTCCTGTTTTAAGACACGCTCAACATTCGCTTGCTCTTGAACCAACTCGGGATAAGCATCCCCCATTTGCTGAACCAAAACATCCACCAGTTGATGGAAAAATAGTTCCGTTTGGCCTAATTTATAACCATGACGAATGGCTCGACGAATAATACGGCGTAATACATAGCCACGACCATCATTGGCGGGTAAGACGCCATCTACAATCATAAAGGCACAAGAGCGAATATGATCGGCAATTACACGAAGTGAACTATTGGTTAAGTTTTTTTCGCCTGTTAGGGCTGAGGCTTTTTTGACAATAGCTTGAAAAAGGTCAATATCATAATTATTGTGTTGGTGTTGCATAACGGCTGCAAGGCGTTCCAAGCCCATCCCGGTATCGACTGACGGCTTGGGTAACGGGGTCAAAGTACCATCATCGGAACGGTCGAACTGCATAAAGACCAGGTTCCAAATTTCTATATACCGATCCCCATCTTCTTCGGGAGATCCTGGAGGGCCACCCGCAACAGATTCACCATGATCATAAAAGATTTCAGAGCAAGGGCCACAAGGCCCAGTATCGCCCATAGACCAGAAATTGTCTTTGGCACCACAACGAGAAAAGCGATCGGCACTCACGCCTATTTCCTTCAACCAAATCTCTTCAGCTTCGGCGTCTTCTTCAAATACCGTAATCCAAAGCTTTTCTGGCGGAAGACTCAACTCTTCGGTTAAGAACGTCCAGGCATACTGAATGGCCTCACGCTTGAAATAGTCACCAAAACTGAAGTTGCCTAACATTTCGAAAAAAGTATGATGACGCGCGGTATACCCAACATTTTCTAAATCGTTATGCTTTCCGCCGGCACGAATACAGCGCTGAACACTGGTGGCGCGCACATAATCACGTTTTTCTTGCCCTAAAAAGGTTTCTTTAAATTGCACCATTCCCGCATTGGTAAACAATAAGGTGGGATCGTTTGCAGGTACAACGGGGCTAGAATGAACTGCTGTGTGGCCTTGCTTTACAAAAAAGTCTATAAACGCTTTTCTGAGTTCTGCGCTGGTCATATTTTTTTCCTAAACTCTATAAACTGACTAAAAACCCTGAATGGGCATCGTTAAATTCTTTCAAAGACAACTCGGTAAACTTAATTCTATTATGAAGACTCAAATGCTTTCCATATCTGAGACTGGCTAAACCCACGCGATTGTAAAAAGCGCATGCGCCTAGCTTGCTCCTTAGCTTGACTGGGTTGCTGTGCATCGCCATATTTTTTAACAAGGCTTGCCTTAGCAATGTCAGCCCAATCTTGATCATCCATTGCCAAGTAGCCTTCTATCAATTCATTAATATCACTACGTTGTTGCAGTGCTTGACGAATCTTGTAAGGTCCCTGCCCTTTTTCACAGGCTTGACGAACATATTGCTCAATAAAGCGCGCATCTGAAAGCCACCCCTTTTGCTCGAGTGAATCCAGTACAGAATCAACCAGGCCTGGTTGATCTTGAGCCTCTGGACACTTCTGCAATAACTTGTACTTCAGCTCTTTGCGTCCATGCTCTCGGACAGCCAATAACGAAACGGCACGATTTTCTAGCTGCTGACATAAATCGGTTTGAAATTCATCAAGCATCGTCACTCAAACCACTAGGCTTCGACTTCACCCGTTTCTGGGTCAATATGACCGTTTTTAGCGGGCAATAATCTTTCCTTAATTTGAGTTTGTAGGGTCTCATATATCTCAGGGTTATCTTTTAAAAACTGGCGAACATTATCCTTGCCTTGTCCAATTTTCTGGCCTTGATAGCTATACCAAGAACCAGACTTTTCAATGAGTTTTTCTTTTACCCCTAGATCAATCACTTCACCCTGACGCGAAATCCCTTCACCATACAAAATATCAAACTCAACCTGTTTGAACGGCGGTGCGACTTTATTCTTAACAATCTTCACGCGCGTTTCATTCCCTAGAATTTCATCGCCTTTTTTAATCGAACCAATACGACGAATATCCAGACGAACGGAAGCGTAGAATTTCAGCGCATTCCCGCCGGTCGTGGTTTCTGGGTTACCAAACATCACCCCAATTTTCATTCGAATTTGGTTAATAAAGATAACTAAGGTATTCGTCCGTTTAATATTACCGGTTAACTTACGTAATGCTTGAGACATTAAACGCGCTTGTAAGCCCATATGAGAATCGCCCATATCGCCTTCAATTTCTGCTTTTGGCGTTAAGGCAGCAACCGAGTCAACCACCACAATATCCACTGCACCAGACCGAACCAAAGAATCGGTAATTTCTAAAGCCTGCTCACCCGTATCGGGCTGGGAAACCAATAGATTATCAACATCAACCCCTAATTTTTGGGCATATTGTGGATCAAGCGCATGCTCCGCATCCACGAATGCGGCCGTACCACCCAGCTTTTGCATTTCGGCAATCACGTGCAACGTCAAGGTGGTTTTCCCTGAAGATTCAGGACCATAAATCTCAACGACGCGCCCCCGCGGTAACCCCCCGATTCCTAATGCAATATCCAACCCCAGAGAACCTGTCGAAACAGCAGCAATATCGCGCACAGCACCTTGATCGCCCATTCGCATAATTGACCCTTTTCCAAATTGCTTTTCAATTTGTCCTAAGGCTGCATCTAGTGCTTTTCTTTTATTCTCATCCATTTCGATCACCGTTCCTGTTTGGTTTTGGGACATCCACAACCCCTTTAAAAAGGTCATTAAAAAACCCTTGCTTTGTTTATTCAAATGAACGCTTTTTGAACAAAAACAAACGCAAAGGGTTTCGTTTTTTTAGCCAACAATTATCCCACACTTAGGGCATTTTGACATCTTTTTTAATGGCTAATCATTTAAAATCGCAAGGATCCCCTTCAAAGCTTCTATCGTACACTGCCGCCTAACCGCATCACGATCGCCATCAAAATGATAACATTTGGAAATTAAGTTGCTATGACCCTGTAAAGCCCAAGACATCCAAACGGTGCCGACAGGCTTATCTTCAGTTCCACCGCTAGGCCCGGCAATCCCGGAACAGGCAACACTCATACTCGCATGCGAAGATTGAAGTGCTCCGATCACCATTTCCTCAACACAAGCTCGACTCACCGCACCATTCCGCTGAAGCGTCGTTTGATGAACCCCCAACATCTCAATTTTCGACTCATAACTATACGTTATATAAGCACGGTCAAACCAGGCCGTACTGCCGGGTAAGCAGGTCAACACTTCCGCAATCATCCCGCCAGTACAAGACTCTGCCGTCACCACCATCTTATTATTTTGTTTTAGTGCCGATGCAACCTCAGACACCAAACTATCCAAATCAGAAGAGATCACCATGCCCCCAAACTCCTTAACACCCAATATCCTGCTCACACACAAGACACCTAAAACAATTAGCATACCTTTTTTTCGGCACTAATAACAGCCCAAAACCATCCAAACCCATTCTTGTCAGTTCAGAATCGTTTTTTCGACTAAATCAAGGCCTGAGCGCCCACGCCGCATGACAAAATCCCCACCAATGTAAAAGACCCTCTCAGCCAAGATTTTGAATAAATAATTCGCTGATTTAAAATTGCCAAAACGCCACCAAAGACCAAAAAGACTAACGCAACGCCTAAGGTAAAACTCAAAATCATCCAAGAAGTTACTGCGTCCGCCGAAACCGCCGACAGACTGACCAACATACCCTTAACGCCGCCCATACCCATTAAAACCCCGAGCAATGCGGGCGTTGACAACCAACCCAATATTCCTCGGGAGTGATTATGGGAAGCGCCAAACCAGATATGAATATGCGCCTGACCATTATGTTGGTGCTTAGCAACGTGGATTTGATCAAATAGCACCAGATACAGTAAATAAGCGCCCATCAATAAAATCACAGTCGACGCAATGACGTCACCAAAGCTTAGCCAATGTTCAGGAATCTCAAAAGCAGAAATCAATAGTGCAAATAAATAAAGACTCACACCGTGACCCAAAGCAAACCCTAACGTCACCCAAGCCACTTTTTTTCGTTGCCGTCCAATCGAAAAATCTGCAATCACGGCTAAATGATCGGGACCAAAGGCATGCAAAACCCCATACCAAAACAAAATCATAAAGCTTGCTTCCATTGTGATCGCCGTCCCCCAACATTTTTTAACGCAACAAAATAAATATCATACTCTTTTTCAAATTGGTTAAAGAAATTGCTCACAAATTGTCAACGACAAAGACCCAGCCTTATTGACATTTATTCATCGCATCAGCCATGTTAACCATGGTTTTTTGTTAGAATTAACGCTATTCACGATTTTGGCATCGAACCCAAACAACGAGTAATTTGTATTCAACTCTCATCCAAGAACTTAACCACAAGCAAACACCATAAAACAATGACCGATACCACTAAACACACCCCAATGATGCAACAATATCTGGCCGTTAAGGCAGAGTACCCACAGCAACTGGTTTTTTATCGGATGGGGGATTTCTATGAGTTATTTTTTGATGATGCGGTGAAAGCGGCGAATCTACTCGACATCACCCTAACCGCTCGCGGAAAATCTGGTGGGGAACCCATTCCGATGGCGGGCATACCGCACCATTCTGCCGAGGGCTACTTGGCCAAACTTGTCAAACTCGGTGAGTCTGTTGCGATTTGTGAACAAATTGGCGACCCAGCGACAAGCAAAGGGCCCGTCGAACGGAAGGTCGTTCGGGTGATTACGCCTGGGACTTTGGTAGAGGAAGCGTTATTAGATGACAAACGTGACAACCTTTTGGCGACCATTGCGCCCAACGGCAGTGGATTTGGTTTGGCGTTCTTAGAAGTTTCCAGCGGTCGGTTTGAAGCGACCCTACTCGCCGACTCAGAGCAACTGATTAGTGAAATTGAACGGTTAAGACCCGTTGAAATCATTTTGCCGGATGACCCTCTATTCCAACAATCTTTGCCAGAATCGGTGCAAAAACACCCAGGCCTGGTCAATTATCCGAGCTGGCACTTTGATGTAGACAGTTGTCGCCAGCGCTTAACCGACCACTTCAACACCCAAGATTTAATGGCATTTGGCTGTGAGCACTTTCCCCCGGTAATTCGGGCAGCAGGCGTGATTCTGCACTATGCGACTGCAATGCTGCAGAACGCATTGAGCCATGTCAATCATTTACAAACCTATCAACCCGATGATGCCTTGGTCATTGATGCCAACAGCCGACGAAATTTAGAACTGGATACCAATCTAAGTGGCGGCAAAGAGCACACTCTCTTTTCCATTTTAGACAATGCGGTGACGGCCATGGGCAGTCGCTTAATGAACCGTTGGCTAAACCAACCGTTACGAGACCAACAACTGCTCAATAACCGCTTGGATGCAATTGAATCCATTTTGGCAGAGCAGAGTGCCGCCGACTTTCGTAAAACGCTTAAACCTATTGGCGATCTTGAGCGTATTTTAAGCCGTGTTTCGCTTTATTCCGCTCGCCCTCGGGATATATTTGTTTTGGGGCGATCATTAGCCCAACTTCCCGAATTGCAAACGCTTTTGCAAAACCAACAAACTGAAAAATGGCAACAACTTGCGACTAAGCTGTCCACCTATCCGCAATTAACTGCACAATTGTCTCAAGCTTTGGTTGAAAACCCACCCATGATGATTCGAGATGGCGGCGTGTTTGCGGAAGGCTATGATGCAGAGCTTGATGAACTGCGAAACCTAAAAAATGAAGCGGGTGACTATCTATTAGCGTTGGAAGCGCGCGAAAAAGAACGCACCGGCATCAGCACCTTAAAAGTCGGCTATAACCGTGTGCATGGTTATTATATTGAAGTCAGTAAACTACAGTCTGACAAAGTTCCGGCTGACTATGTTCGCCGCCAAACTTTAAAAGCACAAGAACGTTATATCACACCGGAGCTGAAGACCTTTGAAGATAAGGTGCTGAGTGCCAATGAAAAAGCACTGGCAAGAGAAAAGTTCTTGTATCAACAGTTGCTTGAAACACTCAATGCCCAACTCAGTCAATTGCAAGCCACAGCCGCTGCATTGGCTGAAACCGATGTATTGGTCAGTTTGGCGCAACAGGCTTTATCCCTAAATTTAACTCGTCCACAATTAACGACAACGCCCGAGATTGATATACGACAAGGACGACACCTAACCGTCGAAGCCTTATCTGATCAGCCTTTTATTGCCAATGACAGTTGTTTTTCCGACCAAAGACGCTTACAAATCATTACCGGTCCTAATATGGGGGGTAAATCGACCTATATGCGGCAAACAGCATTAATTGTGCTGATGGCACACATGGGCAGTTATGTTCCAGCAGAGTCAGCACAAATCGGCCCAATCGATCGCATTTTCACTCGCATTGGTGCGTCAGATGATTTAACGTCCGGCCGTTCAACCTTTATGGTCGAAATGACTGAGACAGCCCATATACTGCATCATGCAACACCGCAATCACTTATATTAATGGATGAAATCGGTCGAGGCACCTCAACCTTTGATGGTCTTGCACTGGCTTGGGCCATTGCTGAACAAATGGCAACCCACATTCAAGGCTACTGTTTATTTGCGACGCATTACTTTGAACTCACCGCCCTAGCAGAGCAATTTAAAAACACCGTTAATGTTCATCTTTCCGCTTTGGAACACCAAGATAAAATTGTATTTATGCACCAGGTTAATGAAGGCCCCGCCTCTCAAAGTTATGGGCTTCAAGTAGCCGCTTTGGCAGGCGTTCCATCCGATGTGATTAACGCGGCAAAGCAGCATTTGCAACGCTTGGAAAACGTGTCTGTTGCTCAGCAACAAACCTCTGAAAAGCCAACTGCTCAACAATTTGATTTATTTTCGACGCCTGCCATAACCCCTTCTGAACAGACTTGCTTACAAACACTTCAAGATTTGTCGGTGGATGATCTAACGCCAAAGCAGGCGCTACAAACCCTTTATGAACTCACCGAAACACTCAAGGCGACCCCATAATGAATACTGTCAGACAACAAGCCCATGCTTTATTTAATGAAGGCGATGCCGAAGGTGCGCTGCAATTACTCAAACAAGCCCTTCAGCAACAGCCAAATGATGCCAGTTTGGTTTTAGGATTGGCACAGCTCACTTTCCAGTCTGGAAATTTGCACGAAGCAGAACAGTTATTGACTCAACTTCCAGCAACCGACCAAGCCAGTAGTGAAGCCAGGTCGTTAGCTGCGCTTTTTCAATTCAGCCGAATTGTGATGGATGCGCCAGAGCAGACAGCGTTAGTCGCCAAGCTGCAACAAGATCCACATCACCTTGAGTCACTTTACCAACTGGCCGCTTATCTGATGCTCCACCATCAAATTGAACCCGCACTAAAATGTTTGCTAGAATCGATACAAATTGATAAAAACGATCATCATGGCCGCGCTCAGAAATTACTGCTCGATATTTTTACATTACTACAAAGCGATCATCCTCAGCTCGTCAATCACTACCGTCGTCAATTACAAAGCCTGTTAAATTAGCGGCACACTTTTCCAACGGGACTGAAACACAGAATTAAGGAGACTGAATGCAACTGTCGGAATCACAACTGAAAAAGCTACCTGTTTTTGGAATTGCAGGCAATTTTGCCGAACACCTTGGCCAAGCGGGTGAAGATGCGGATTTCATAAATATTCCCACAAAAGAAGCTCATGCGCCGAAAGGAATCTTTCCGATTTACATTCCAAATCATGCTTCTTTTTTAGGCACTTATCCATTGTCTCATGACCAGTTGCAAGCTGACTTCTCCAACCCTATTAATGTGCAAATGGAGCCGGAACTGTGCATGCTGTTTGATGTGCATTATGATGCACATCATATTGCTGACTTAACCCCTGTGGCCTTCACTGCATTTAATGATTGCTCTATTCGCCGCCCCAATGCCACCAAAATCAGTCAGAAAAAAAACTGGGGACGCAATTCAACCGGGATTGCAAAGCAGTGGATTGAATTAAATCAGTTTGATGCAGATAGCGATTTGGATCATTTTCAAATTGCCTCCTATTTAAAACGTCATAATGCCATCAAGGCCTATGGTGTGGATAGCGAGGTACGTAGCTACAGTTACTTTTATCAGCCGCTGGTGAATTGGTTATGTGAAACCTTTAACACCCAAACCGACCTAGGGCCGTTAGAAAATCTAGCCAACCTAATCTCCAAAGCCAGCTTCCCCAAACAACTCATTATTAGTTTAGGAGCCACTCGCTATACTGCTCTGGGAGAAAAAACCTTTTTAGCACCAAATGATCAGATTTGGGTTTTTATTTACAACCCCAATCGCGTCACAACACAAGAATTAATGGATCAATTCCAAGCATCGCATTTAACTTTGCCAACTACCGATGCCGTTGGTCTGATCCAAACGGTCAGTCAAGTTGACAGCTCCTCATAAATTAAGGGTTTACTTTTAATCTTAAAGCCGTCAAAATTCGAAATTAAACCATTTTTGGACAAGGTGAAGCGCATGAATATCGGCATTATTTTTGAAGACTGGGATGCCATTACCCCGGCAAAAAATTCAACCCTAAGAATTATTAAAGAAAGCCTAGAGCGCAATCACAAAATCTGCATTCTTTACCCGAGCAACTTAACCGTACGTAACAACGTGACCTATGGCTATGTGAAACGCATTTTGCCGATGGAAAAGATTCCAGACAACATTCTACAATTCTATAAAAAAGTAAAGTTTGAAGAAGTGATGATGCCCTTACATGGGCTTGATTGCATTTTGTTCCGAAAAGATCCACCGATTGATCCAATGGTGTTTAACTTTTTAGATTCCGTTAAAAACGAAGTGGTGATTGTGAATGATGTCGATGGCATGCGGAAAGCCAACAACAAACTCTATACCACCACATTTAACGACCCAAACAATCACTTTTTACCGATTACCCATGTATCCAAAAGCAAGAACTATATCCGCCAGCGAATAGATGATATGCCAGGCGATAAGGTTATTTTAAAACCGCTGAATGCCTCGGGTGGTCATGGCGTGATCGTCTTAGAAAAATATGCACAAACCAGTATTAACTCCATCCTCGACTTTTATATCGACAGCCAAGACAAAAGCTATGTCATTGTTCAAGAATACATCGAGGGAGCGGAACATGGCGATGTTCGAGTGATGATGCTGAATGGCAAGTTTATTGGCGCCTATAATCGCAAACCGCCGGAAGGTGATGTGAGAGCCAATATCCAAATTGGGGGCACCGCGCACAAATATAAAATGACGGACTCTCAAATGGCCATTTGCCGGAAAATCGGCCCCAAATTAGCAGCAGATGGGCTCGATTTTGTCGGTGTCGATATGATTGGCGACAAAATCCTAGAAGTGAATGTGTTAAATCCGGGCGGCATTACCAACATTAATGCATTAAATAAATTGAAGTTACACAAAAATGTCGTCGACTTTCTTGAAGAAAAAGTCAACGAGAAAGAAGAAAAACATGCTGAGCTAGAATTTTTGTTGAAGCGGATCAGCGAATTTAGGCAGGCCGAATTTTTAAGCAAAGATGATTAGATTCAACCCTAAAAAAACCAGGCCTGGCCATATTTGATGATAAGACGATGAAAATTCTTGGCATTCCCATTGCGCTGTCTAAATCACAACGCCGATTGTTTCATGGTACCCTTTTGGCACTCACGGCCAGTCTCTTGGTTTCTGGCATTTTTCTGCTAGGGGGGTTCAATACTCTAGAATGGCAAATAGATGACGCCAAAACAAAGCTGATACGAGGCGATTCCAAAGCGAACCCTGACGTGGTGGTCTTATTAGTGGATGAAGCCTCTTTATCCACTTTAGAGCCTATTGTCGGCCGCTGGCCTTGGCCCAGATCGGTTTGGGCGGATGTTTTAGAATTCATGACCATGGGGGGCGCACAAAGTGTGGCATTCGATATTCTGTTTACCGAACGCGCACTGAACGAACAAAAAGCACAGTCGGAACACGACCTAGCCTTTATAGACTCAACAGCTGAATCCGGCATTGCAACTCATGCCATTCAATTATTACATGACCCTTCCAACCCAACACCCAACCGTCCCTTACCACAAGTATTTAAGGAACGATTTGCTATTCCCAAGACAATTGGCTTAAAGCAGAGTCAGAACAACACCCGCTACATTCCTTTCACAGGCCTCTACGAAAACGCCCGAAATATTGGCGTGGTCGAATTTTCACCGGATGCCGATGGCGTATATCGTCGTACCCGATTATTTCGTGATTTTATGGGAGATTTTTACCCAGTCCTATCGGTGGCGCCCTTAGTGGATATCCTTGGAATCAATCGAGTTGAGCAAACATCCAAGCCGCCCATGATTCAATTTGGTGGTCTTGAAGTCCCTTTAGACCGAAATGGCTTTTATGAAGTTAATTTTTACAAACACTTCACCACCTATTCGATTGGTAGCGTGCTGGCCTCTATCGATCAATTACGCAAAGGGAATCTGGAAGCGCTTTATACTGACCCGCGACTACTGAGCCCTGAAAAATTTGCCAATAAAATCGTCTTTATTGGCACCAGTGCAGTCGGGTTGGAAGATATGAAAACCACCCCCTTGGAAAGTCGTTGGCCGGGGGTTTTCTTGCATGCGTCCATTACCAGTAATTTGCTAAATCAGGAATTTGTTTATCAAGTACCCGCTTCTTGGGTATTGGTTCTAATCTTCCTATTAGCCATAATTACGATGAGACTGGCCATTTATCAAGATGCTATTTTACTACAAACTTTCTATCCGTTTTTATTAGCCAGCATCGTCGTCATGAGTGGTATTTGGGCGCAAGCAAGCTTTGCCCAAAACTGGGATTTAACCCCTCTATTAACCAGTATTCTCACAACCTGGTTAATGATCAGTGGTTATCTATCCGCAACCGAAGGTCGGGAAAAACGGCGGGTGCGCAATATGTTGTCACAATACGTTTCCCCTTCTGCTTTGAACATCGTGCTGGATAACTATCAAGATCAAATTCAAGCTGAAGTCGGTAAAGAAGAAGAAATGACGGTGGTATTTTCCGATATCCGTGGATTTACCACCATATCCGAATCCTTATCGCCAGGTGAAGTGGTCACGCTACTCAATATCCACCTAGACGCCATGACCCAAGTCACATTTGATTTTAAAGGCACCATGGATAAATTTATCGGCGATGCGACCATGGCCTTTTGGGGTGCCCCTCTGCCGGATCCAGATCATGCTTTACATGCGACACGTGCCATGATCCATATGGCTCGAAAAGTAGATCAAGTTAACCAAACGCTCACTGAAAAAGGGCTGCCCAATATTCAAATTGGGGTTGGTGGTAATACGGGTTCGGTTATTTTAGGAAATATCGGCTCCAGCCAAAAACTCGATTATACGGTCATTGGCGATGCGGTTAATTTAGGCTCACGCTTAGAAGGGTTGACCAAGCAGTACGGTTTAAAAATGCTGATTTCTGAATTTACGCAAAAAGAAATTTACCAACAAATCCCTTGCGCCCTAATCGACCAAGTCAAGGTAAAAGGCAAAAACAAGCCGGTCAAAATCTACTTACCATTAGCAGATGTGGAGGATCCAGACATCGACAAGGCCTTTAAAATTGCCGACACCTGCCAGCAGGCTTTTGATGCCTATCATGCCAAGAACTTCCTTTTGGCTAACCAAATATTCCAACAGTTACCAGATGACCCTTTTACCCATTTTAAAGCACTCTACGACCAACGTTGCCAAGCTTATCTTAAAACTCCGCCCCCTGATAAGTGGGATGGCGTCTTTACGCTAACCACCAAATAACAGACGAGAAACTATGCCCACCCAAACGGCTAAGCAGATTCAATTGAAAGGGGAAGTTTATACGCTCGCTTTATCGATTATCGAAGCGCACTTTCCCATTTTCGCCTTTTTTACCGTTTCAGCGCTGGGCGGTCTGCATGCCTATTTTTACAGCCTGGCCATAGCGGCCACTATACTGGTCTTTTGGGTCATCTTTCGACGGAAATTACCCGAGTTATTGAGAACGCATGCCTATAAAAATTTAGCGCTGACCAGTTTATTTATCACGACATTGTTTAGCTTGATTTTTCTTGCCTTACAAACAACCTCGCCCAGCCATGTCGCGATTATTTTGTTTTTGCAGGTGCTGTTTAGTTATCTTTTCCTAGGACGAAACCCGGGAGAGCAGCTAGATCGACAACACCTTATTGGCGTGATCTTAATGACACTGGGTGCTCTCATTATTTTGTTTCCAAATCAGCTTACTGTCCGACTGGGCGATGGACTGGCATTATTAGCCGCCGTGATTGCACCCTTTGCCAATCATTACCAAAAACGCGCTCGTGCCGATGTGTCCAGTGAAACCATTCTGATGGTTCGAAGCCTGATTGCTTTGCCTTTTTTATACCTGCTCGCCCAACTATTTGAAGCTGAACCCAGCTGGGCTGAAATACAGTCACAAATCCTGTGGTTATTTTTAACTGGCGCAATGGTGTTTGTTGTGTCTAAAATATTGTGGGTGGAGTCGCTGCATCGGCTACCCATTACGAAGGTGAATGCACTCTATGCATTTTCACCCTTGATGACTTTGGGGTTAGCTTATCTCTATTTAGCCGAGTCTCCGACTTGGGCCCAAATATTTGGCGCCATCCCCATCTTAATCGGTAGTATTTTTATCACCCAAAAAACTGCAAGGAGTCATTAATGTTTTCGCAATTGAATCGGTTCATTTTTCCGTTCATTATCTTGGGAACCCTATACGGACTCACTGGCTGTAGCAGTATCCAAGTCAGTCAGGATTATGATGAGACGGCACATTTTAGTGACATTAAGGCCGTTCAATGGCTTGAAGAGGCGGATCAAGTTGAACCGAAGGCCGCGATGTTTGCCGCCAAAAACCCGCTGATTGCTAAGCGTATTCGCCAAGCCATTACCAATGAACTCAGTCGGAAAGCCATCTCTTTTGTGGATCAAAACCCCAATGGTTATGTGACTTATCATGTTGAAACCCTATCAAAGCCCCGACCAAATCAAGTTACCACTTCATTTGGATTTGGCAGTCATGGTAGCTTTGGCGGATTTGGCTTCCAAACCCATCCAGACGGAGACTATTATGATGAAGGAAAGTTGGTTATTGATCTATTTGATGACCAGAAAAAACTGATTTGGAGAGGAATCAGCACGCGCTATGTTGAAGAACATACCGCGCCTGAAGAAATGACGCAAACCATTCAAGAGGTGGTCAAAAAGCTATTGGAACAGTATCCGCCCAAAACGAATTAGCCATCAAGGTAACGAGGGTCAAACGCATTAGGGTTAGGAAACCTGTTGTTCCTGTAGATAAGATTCATAATCACCTCGATAATGCGCGACGCCCTCAGTTGTCATAATCAACAATTGAGAAGCTAAAGAGGATACAAACTCTCTGTCATGTGAAACAAAAATGACCGTGCCCTCATAAGCCTCGAGGGCTTGGTTTAATGACTCTATCGACTCCATATCCAAATGGTTGGTGGGTTCATCCATTAATAAAATATTAGGTTTTTGCAGCATCAATTTACCAAACAACATCCGACCTTGTTCGCCCCCGGAAAGCACCTTAACCGACTTGTTAATGTCTTTTTGAGAAAATAACATTTTCCCTAAAATGCCGCGAACGGCTTGTTCATCATCCGTCGGTGCTTTCCATTGACTCATCCAATCTAACAATGTCATGTCCTCTGAAAAATCATGGGCATGATCCTGCGCATAATAGCCAATTTCTGTGTTCTCTGACCATTTGACCTTTCCTGCATCCGCGTTCACGTCTCCGACCAAGGTTTTTAGGAGCGTGGTTTTCCCGATACCATTCGCTCCGAGAATAGCTAGTTTTTCACCCGCCTCAAGCATCAAATCGAGGTCCTTAAAGACGGTTAAGTCATCATAGGACTTGCTCAGGTGTTGTACTTCCAAAGCCAATCGAAACAGCTTCTTATCCTGCTCAAAACGAATAAACGGATTAACCCGGCTAGAAGGCTTCACTTCGGACAACTCAATTTTATCAATTTGTTTCTGACGCGAAGTGGCTTGCTTTGCCTTGGATGCATTGGCAGAAAAGCGACTAACGAAACTCTTTAATTCATTAATTTGTGCCTTTTTCTTTGCATTATCAGCCAGCAATTGTTCACGCGCCTGGGTCGACGCAAACATATACTCATCATAATTTCCGGGATAAACACGCAGTTCACCATAATCCAAATCCGCCATATGCGTACAAACGGCATTAAGAAAGTGGCGGTCATGAGAAATAATAATCATCGTGCTTTTGCGCTCGTTCAAAACGCCTTCCAGCCAACGAATGGTATTAATATCCAAGTTGTTTGTCGGTTCATCCAACAATAGAATATCTGGATCTGCAAACAACGCTTGTGCTAATAACACCCGTAACTTCCAGCCAGGCGCAATTTCGGACATTAACCCAAAGTGCTGCTCCACTGGGATTTCCAACCCCAGTAACAGTTCACCCGCACGTGATTCCGCGGTATAACCATCCATTTCGCCAAATGCCACCTCCAAGTCAGCGACCTTCAAACCATCCTCTTCACTCATTTCGGCTAGACTATAGATGCGATCTCGCTCTTGTTTAATTTCCCAAAGCGCTTCATCTCCCATAATCACCGTATCCACTACGGAATAGCTTTCATAAGCAAATTGGTCCTGTTTCAGCTTACCGAGCTTTTCATCTGGGTCCAGCATCACCTGTCCTGCTGTTGGCTCTAAGTCACCGCCTAGGATTTTCATAAAGGTTGATTTACCACAGCCATTGGCGCCAATAATGCCCACCTTATCGCCCCGTAAAATCAGCGTCGAGAAATCTTGAACGACCGGTTTATTCGGCCAAGCAAAACTGAGGTCTTTGACTTCAATCACTTGTTTGCCTGAATTGCCACCTTGGTTAAATTGTAGATTGGCTTTACCTTGTTGGCTGCGACGTGCTTTATGTTCTTCGCGCAGTTTTTCCAAGGCTCGCACACGCCCTTCATTTCGGGTGCGACGCGCTTTAATGCCTTGGCGAATCCATTTTTCTTCTTGTGCCAATTTTTTATCAAATTCGGCATTGGTTTTGGCTTCAGATTCTAATTGCGCCTGTTTACGCTCTAAATAGGTGGCGTAATCGCACTCCCAGTTATGGAGGTGTCCTCTGTCTAACTCGACAATACGCGTTGCCAAGGCTTGTAGGAAAGAGCGGTCATGGGTAATAAACACCAGAATGCAATTGAGATTTTTTAAGAAGCTTTCTAACCACTGAATGGAAGGGATGTCTAAGTGGTTGGTCGGTTCATCCAACAGCAAAATATCCGGTTCTTGCACCAGTGCTTGAGCCAATAACACGCGGCGCTTCATACCCCCTGAAAGTGATGAAAATTCAGCATCCGCGGGCAATGACAGTTTAGAAATAATGGCATCGACTCGTTGATTCAGCGCCCAGCCATCTTGTGCATCAATCGCTTGTTGCACTTTGGTCAGTTGATTCATCAGGGCTTCTGTGTAGTCTTCAGCCATGGCATGACTGAGTTGATGAAAGCGTTCAAGTTGTTCGCCTATGTCGCCTAAGCCTAAGGCGATAATATGAAATACGCTTCCGCTCATATCATGGGGCACTTCTTGTTGCAGTTTGGCAATGTGTACGCCATCTTGCACTATCCGCGTACCTGCGTCTGCCTGTAGGGTATTTTCAATCACTTTAAGCAGTGTGGATTTGCCTTCACCATTGCGGCCAACTATACAGACGCGTTCATTGGCTTCGACTTTAAAAGAAACATTATCAAGCAGGGTTTGGGTGCCGAAGCTTAGGTGAAGGTCGCGTAAAAATAGCAAAGCCATATAAGGGTCTCTAAAAAATTATGGGTTGGAATCAATCGTGGACGCTATTCTATGTCGCCCCTGTTCAAATTGCACGTTTAGTATTAAGTTTCCGGTGTGCTTCATGGTTTGAAAGTCGAGTTTAACACCGGGTAGGTTTTTCCAAAACTCAATAACCCGTCTGGTGGTGCCTGAACTGCTGATCCAAAGATTAAAAAGTAAACAGCCTTGCAATGCAACCAAACGGGCTAACTGACTTAAAAAAAGGCCTTGTGAAAATTCAAAGGGCATACTATCGCCATCATAGAGATCAATAACGATAATATCAAAGCGGGTGTCCGGTTCCAGCGGCCATTCTTTGACAAAAACACTGGCATCGGCTTCAATCGGTAACAGTGTTTCCGTTTTCGGAAGTTGAAAATATTGGTGGGCAATGTCAATCACTGCCGCGCGTTGTTCAACCAAAACCTGGAGGCAATTGGGCATTAACAGGTGAAGCTGCGTGGCCAGACAGCCACCGCCAAGTCCCAACATCAATACCCGGTCAATAGGGCGCTGATTGGAAAAGGTCA
>CBFHUY010000017.1:0-19913 GCA_965658885.1 Hydrogenovibrio sp. | reverse complement strand
ATCGGGTAAAAACTGTGTATTGTCATCAGACTTGAGTTGAGCCTTGGCCTCTAAACTTTGATAATCAATTACCAACGGTAACCCCTGTTCAGCTCGATAAGCCGATAACGTCGCCGCCAGTGCTTGAATCTGGTTTATTTCAATCGTGTTATTGGCATAGAGTTTTATTGCTCTGGCTTTTTCAATCCGAGCTTCAGCAAGCGAAACGAGCTGTTCAGCATCAATTTTAATACCGCCATTAAAGGTGTCCTCTGCCACTTCTCCGTAAACCAGTACAACAGAATCCGGCGTCAATAAATCTCGACTCGATTCAAACACAGCAGGACGCAACACCACATCCAGTCGTGCGGTTTGGTCATCAATGGCCAAAAAGCCCATACGACTCCCACTTTTGGTCACTTTACTCCGTGCTTCGACAATTAAGCCGGCCACCCATTTTTTCTGCCATTTTTCTGGCCTTAAAGCGGACAGTTTTTGCTCAACCATCTTATCGAGTTCTTCACGATAAATTTCTATGGGGTGCCCCGTCATATAAAGCCCCAACACCTCTTTTTCAGCTTTGAGGCGATGTTTGTCTGACAACTCTGGCACCGCAACCAACTCAGCCCGGTTTTCGGCTTCGAAAGTGCTGACATCCCCAAATAAGTCCGCTTGACCAGCCTCTTCATTTTTATGATGTTGTTCTGCTTTTTGCAGTGCCAAGCCAACGCTATGTAGCATGGCATTACGATTATCGTGCAAACAATCCATTGCACCAGCAACGATAAGGGCTTCAATCACCCGCTTGTTGACTTTGCGAGTAACCCTAAGACAAAAATCAAATAAATCTTGATAAGCGCCATGCTGATTTCGCTCTTCAATAATCCCTTGTAAAGCTGACTCACCAACCCCCTTGATTGCCCCAAGACCGTAACGCACTTTCCGCTCACCCCGGATGGCTTTAAAGTGAATTTCTCCATCATTAATACTGGGTTGTGCAACGCCAATCCCCATCGCATGACATTCATTCACCATATGAACCACCTTATCGGTGCTATCCATATCCGAAGAAATTTGCGCTGCCATAAATTCGGCTGGGAAGTGGGTTTTTAACCAAGCCGATTGATAAGACACCAATGCATAAGCAGCGGAATGCGATTTGTTAAACCCGTAGCCGGCAAATTTTTCGACCAGGTCAAAAATCTTCATGGCTAGATCGCCATCAACCCCATTTTTAATAGCGCCCTCTTTAAAAATCGAGCGTTGCTTCGCCATTTCTTCAGGCTTCTTTTTCCCCATTGCCCGACGTAACATATCGGCGCCGCCCAGCGTATAGCCTGCCAATATTTGGGCGATCTGCATAACCTGCTCTTGGTACAAGATGACCCCATAAGTGGGTTCAAGTGTCTCTTTCAGAGAATCATGCTGATATTGGGCATCTGGGTAAGAGACTTTTTCTTTACCATGCTTACGTGCAATGAAGTTATCGACCATCCCCGATTCCAAAGGTCCGGGACGGAACAGTGCCACCAAGGCGATAATGTCTTCAAAACAGTCAGGGCGTAAGCGCACAATCAGGTTTTGCATGCCGGAGGATTCCAACTGGAAAACCCCGGTGGTTTTACCGGTTTTGATTAAATCAAAGGTTAAGGCATCATCTAATGGAATCCGTTCAATTTCAATAAAGCCATCATCGCCGGGTTGTTTGCCCTCATTAATAAACTGCAATGCCCAGTCAATAATGGTGAGCGTTCGCAATCCCAAAAAGTCAAATTTCACCAGGCCTGCGGTTTCAACATCATTTTTATCTAATTGAGTCACGACACTGGTGCCATCCGGTTCACAGGATAGCGGACAGAAATGGTCCAGCGGTTTAGGGCCAATCACCACGCCCCCTGCATGTTTACCCGTATTTCGGACAGTGCCTTCTAAGGTCAAAGCGAGGTCAAGCAGCTCTTTAACCTCTTCATCTTGATCATACTTTTCTTGCAGCTGGGGTTCCTGCTCTAACGCACCAGACAACTTAATACCCAAATCATTAGGAATGAGCTTGGCAATACTATCCACCATACCATAGCCATAGCCGAGCACCCTGCCCACATCCCGCACCACCGCTTTTGCAGCCATGGTTCCAAAGGTCACAATTTGTGACACATGGTCTTGTCCATATTGTTTGGACACATAATCGATCACCAAATCCCGACGTTCCATACAAAAATCGACATCGAAATCGGGCATGGAAACCCTTTCTGGGTTCAAAAACCGCTCAAAAAGCAAATCATATTGCAGAGGATCTAGGTCGGTAATTTTTAAAACATAGGCCACCAGTGAGCCAGCCCCCGAGCCTCGACCAGGTCCGACGGGGACTTGATGATTTTTACCCCACTGAATAAAGTCAGCAACGATGAAGAAGTAACCGGGGAACCCCATTTGAATAATGATATCCAACTCAAACTTTAAGCGATCATCATAAGGTTGTCGGGTCTGAGCAAAATCTTCGGCCGACAAATGGCCGTATAGAAACTGCAAGCGTTCTTCCAACCCCTTTTGCGATTCTTCTATGAAATAACTTTCAATGGTGTGCCCTTCCGGCACGGGAAAATCGGGTAAGAAGTAAGTGCCTAACGTCAGAGTCACATTACAGCGTTTGGCAATTTCCACACTGTTTTCAATGGCTTCTGGAAAATCATTAAACAGTGTAACCATTTCATCCGAGCTTCTAAAGTACTGCTCTTCGGTATAGCGGCGAGGGCGATTGGGATCTTCTAATATATAACCATCGTGAATACATACTCGGACTTCATGGGCTTCAAAGTCTTCCACGTTTTCAAAACGAACATTATTGGTCGCAATAACGGGCAACTCATATCTTTGTGCCAACTCAACTGCCGCCGCAATGTAAATCGTTTCTTCAGGGCGACCATTACGAACCAATTCCAAATAGAACCGATCAGGAAAGTACTGCATCCACCAGCTGGTTCTTTTGGCGGCTAAATTGAGTTTTTCTGACAATAGCGCCTGCCCCACATCCCCATCCGTACCGCCTGAAAGGATAATCAGCCCTTCGTTTAAATCCGCCAACCATTCTTGCTTGATCAAGGGTTTCATCGCATTTTCAACCAGCTTTTGGTTTTGCAAATAAGCACGTGAAATTAAACGAGAAAGATTTAAGTAGCCCTGATTGTTTTGACATAAAGCGGTGACTTTAAATACCTGCCCATCATCGCCTTCAATCAAGCAATCCGCGCCAATAATAGGCTTAATTCCGGCTTGAATGGCCGCATTGTAAAACTTGATGAGCGCAAACATATTCATTTCATCCGTCAAGGCAATGGCTGGCTGCCCAGCGCTTTTTGCCAGAGCGATTGCCGATTTCACTTTTAAGGTCGCATCAACCACGGAATATTCGGAATGAAGATGAAGATGAACAAATTGAGACATATTAGTTTTGCGTTCGCTTTGAAGTACTAAAGAAAATTGATATGAGAAACTCATCGCATCACTGCAAGGTGATGCAAATGCATTATAATTGCAACAAGATTAAATTTAGCAACAAATCCCAATTTATAATAAGAATTTTAATGAATACCTTATCGAACCAGCCCTTTTGGCTTGATCCAAAGCCGGTGGTGTTTCCACCCACCCATCTTGCGTTAACCGAACCGGACGGCTTGTTGGCTGTCGGGGGCGACTTGACGCCGGAATGGCTCCTCACGGCTTATCATAATGGTATCTTCCCCTGGTTTAATGAAGACGACCCTATTTTATGGTGGACACCCAATCCTCGATCTGTGTTATTTTTGGACAAGCTCAAAATTCGTCGAAGCTTAATAAAAGTTATCCGAAAACAACGTTTTAGCGTCACACTGGATCGTGATTTTTTATCGGTAATCACACATTGCGCCACGACCCCGAGACACGGCCAGGATGGCACTTGGATTAGTGATGCCATGATGAATGCCTATTACCAACTCTACCAAAAGGGGCACGCCCATTCCGTCGAAGTTTGGCATGACAAAAAACTGGTAGGCGGTTTGTATGGCGTGGCCATTGGCAAGATGTTTTATGGTGAATCCATGTTTGCGCACGAAACAGATGCGTCCAAAATTGCCCTCATTGCTTTAAGCCAGCAACTCCAGGCCTGGGGGTTTTTAATCATTGACACCCAAATTGAAACCCCCCACCTTAAATCTCTCGGCGCAAAACTCATCTCTCGCGAACACTTTGAAACCCTGTTACACCAACAAACCCAACTCGCCTTTCCTCCCAAACATTGGCAAATGGAAATTGACTGGCAAGCGCCTTTTCTTCCCATAGAAAGCCGACACCAAAAATAGTTTTTTAAAAGATTGATAAACCCTGAAAGCATTGCTATAATCGCCGCTTAATTTTTATTGGGGCAGTTAAAGCTTAAGTCTATGTCAAAACAAGATGTTATTGAATTCGATGGGGAAGTGATTGAAACTTTACCCAACACCATGTTTAAAGTCCGCTTAGAAAATGGCCACGAAATACTGGCACATATTTCTGGTCGCATGCGAAAAAACTACATTCGTATCCTTGCAGGTGACAAGGTCAAGGTTGAGTTAACACCTTATGACCTGACAAAAGGCCGCATCACTTACCGCGGAAAATAACCTGACTGCTGCACTTAATTGTGCCTATAAAAAAACCCGCTTTTGCGGGTTTTTTTATGGAATACAACTTTGCATTATGCAGAGTAGTACATATCAAACTCAATTGGGTGAGTGGTCGCACGCATACGAGTGACTTCTTCCATTTTGAGGCCGATGTAGGCATCGATTGCTTCATCGGTAAAGACGCCGCCTGCTTTTAGGAAGTCGCGGTCTTTATCTAATTCATCAAGTGCTTCTTCCAGTGATGCGCAAACGGTTTTATAGGTAGCTTCTTCTTCAGGAGGAAGGTCATATAAATCTTTCTCAGCAGGTTCGCCTGGATCAATTTTATTTAAGATACCATCAAGTCCCGCCATTAGTGAAGCAGAGAAAGCTAGGTATGGGTTGGCCGTTGGATCTGGGAAACGTAGTTCAACACGACGTGATTTCTCAGAAGGGGCATACGGGATACGAATAGATGCAGAACGGTTAGAACCAGAATAAGCCAACAAGATAGGGGCTTCAAATCCTGGGACAAGACGCTTATAAGAGTTGGTTCCTGGGTTGGTGAACGCATTTAATGCGCGTGCATGCTTCATTAGACCACCAATATACCAAAGTGCTTCTTGCGATAAACCTGCGTACACATCGCCAGCAAAAATATTTTTACCATCTTTAGAAAGCGATTGGTTAATGTGCATCCCCGAACCATTATCACCCACAATAGGCTTCGGCATAAAGGTTGCTGTTTTGCCCAGTGCGTGACAGGTATTGTGAACTGCATATTTTAAAACTTGTACTTCATCCGATTTGGCAGTTAAGGTATTACCTGCAACGGCTAGCTCACACTGACCACCAGAAGCCACTTCATGGTGGTGTGCTTCTAATTTTAAGTTCATGGCTTCAGCCATAGCGCAGATATCGGCACGGACTTCATGAAGCTGATCAACAGGGGGTACTGGGAAATAACCCCCTTTAACTTTTGGACGGTGACCGATATTACCGCCATCAAATACTTTTTCTGAGTTCCAAGAAGCTTCATTACCGTCAAGCTTTACAAAACAACCTGACATGTCTGCGCCCCAACGAACATCGTCAAAGATGAAAAATTCAGGCTCTGGACCAAAGAAAGCGCTATCGGCAACGCCCGTTGACGCTAGGTAGGCTTCTGCTTTTTTAGCAATCCCACGAGGATCCTTTTCATAAGGTTCCATGGTTGAAGGTTCAACAATCATGCAGCGGATAATTAAGGTTGGATCGTTGGTGAAAGGGTCAAGGACAAACCCGTCAGTTTGTGGCATTAAAATCATGTCGGAATTATGGATGCCTTTCCAGCCTTGGATAGAAGAGCCATCGAAAGTTTCACCATCTGAGAAAAAGTCCTCATCAACGGATTCAGCAGGGATGGTAACGTGTTGTTCTTTACCAATGGTGTCGGTAAAACGTAAGTCTACCCATTTAACGTCATTTTCTTTGATTAGATCAAAAATTTCTTGCGACATAATAGTGTCCTTTTCGATAGTTTCAGAATTCAGTGGATGTAAGTGTTTTGAGTGCAAAATAACAATTCAATATTCAAACAAACTTCTATGAAAGTCAATAATAAAGAATTGTTGCTCATGATCTGCCTAAAATATGTTTTTATATTGGGTAACATAATAGGAGATTGGCCACTTTTTAAACCCTATGATAATAGCTTGAACCGTGCCAAAATGCCATAAATTTTTAAAACAATTATAACTGTTTGAAACACTTTATTTTTTTAATAAGGGGGACAAAAACCGTTGTGGTGTTGATGGTTTTGTTTGCATCGATATGGTGCGACATTGCTTGTTTTTAGTGAATTGGTGCAAGCGTTTCTCGTTATCTATATTTGGTTTATGACTTTAATTTAACTGTCATATTGTTGCTGTATGATTGCCAGCAATCAGTATATATTGGATGGAATTGAATGGAACAGCAAACTCAGAAGGCGCTCGATCAAGCTCTCAAAGGGCCTCGATTTGAGAAGCGTATTAAGCGTCGCAACTTAGTGGATAGAAGTTGGGCTTCCAGTATCTCTGTGGGCGGTGTTGGGGTTATTTTTTCAGTGTTACTGATCATGTTCTTTTTAGTCTATGTGGTGGCTCCCTTATTTGCTTCAGCAAAAGTTGAGTCCACAAACACCTATGATTTGCCAGGGAATCCACAAGCCCAAACTTTATTTTATGGTATGGATGAATATAAAGAAACGGCAATGCGAATTACCGATGAAGGGGATTTAGTCGGGTTTTCGGTTGAAGACGGAACCTTACTGAAACAAGATACATTGCCGCTTAATGGTGCCCGTATTACCAGTTTTGCCAAAGTGAATGAAAAAAATAGCATTCTGGCATTTGGACTGTCGGACGGACGCTTGCTACTCGCCAAGTATGATTATGATGTTTCCTATCCAAGTAATGTAAGAACCATTCATCCTGCATTGAGTTATCCTTTTGGAGAAGATGGACTCGAGCTTGCAGAGGGGGCTATTAGCCAATTAGCAGCTAGAGTCGATGATACCCAGTTGGTTCTGGTTTATCGAGTTGAAAGTCAGGATGCTATTCATATTCGTAAATTTGATAAAGTGGAGTCGATGTTTTCGGATGAAACGGTATTGGAAGAATATGCCGCAGGTCAAATTCCATTGAATGGAACTGTTGATTGGTTGAAGTTGGGTGGCTATATGCGCAATTTGTATTTGGTTTCGAAATCCGGCGAAGCACATTATTACGATATCCGAAACGCCAGTTCGCCGATTCACTTGCAAACCGTTCAATTGGTTCCAAATGGGCAAAACATTACGTCACTCGACTTTTTGCTGGGCGAATATTCATTGATGATCGGAACCAATGATGGTCGAGTTTTGCAATGGTTTCCCGTTCGAGATGAGCAAAATGAATTTAGTCTACAGCCAATACGATCCTTTGAGGTTGAAGGCGATACCGTCAGATTTGTCGGTATCGAGCATAATCGCAAGGGGTTTGTAACATTAGATGATTCAAATCAGTTTAATTTATTTCATTCAACCGCTGAGCGTCATTTGGCGTCAGTGAACTTTTCAGACCCTTTAACCTATATTGAAATGGCACCGCGAGGCAATGGCGCTTTGGTGGAAACAGCCTCAGGTCAATTGCATGTGTTAGAGATTGAAAATGAACACCCTGATGTATCGTTTTCAAGCTTATGGGGTGAAGTTTGGTATGAGGGCTATGAAGCCCCCGATTATGTGTGGCAATCTTCCTCCGCCAGTACCGATTTTGAACCCAAATTTTCGATGGTGCCTTTGACGTTTGGTACCATTAAAGCGGCTTTTTATGCCATGCTATTTGCTGTGCCAATTGCGGTGATGGCGGCCATTTATACTGCATTTTTTATGGAAGGCAAAGCCCGTCAAACGGTTAAACCGGCCATTGAATTAATTGAGGCCTTGCCAACGGTGATATTAGGGTTTCTGGCAGGGCTTTGGCTTGCGCCCTATATGGAGGCGCATTTAGCAGGATTTTTTGCCATTCTACTGGTATTGCCAGTTGGCATTCTATTATTCGGATATGGTTGGTCAAGACTGCCTGAACCGATTAGACTGCTGGTGCCAACAGGGCATAGAGCGATACTGATGTTACCCGTTGTGGTTATCTTAGGTTGGATCGCTCTGTCAATGAGTGGCCCGATTGAGTATCTGTTCTTTAATGGTGATATGCGTCATTGGTTGACGTTTAATGCGGGCATTGACTTTGACCAACGTAATGCCTTGGTTATCGGGTTTGCCATGGGGTTCGCACTGATTCCAACCATTTTTTCTGTTTCAGAGGATGCTATTTATAACGTCCCAAGCTATTTGGTGAATGGCTCTTTGGCATTAGGTGCCAGTGGTTGGCAAACACTGGTCGGTGTGGTCTTACCGACGGCGAGTCCAGGTATCTTTTCGGCGATTATGCTTGGTTTCGGTCGGGGGATTGGTGAAACCATGATCGTGTTAATGGCTTCCGGAAATACCCCCTTAATGGATGGCAACCTTTTTCAAGGAATGCGCACCTTATCAGCTAATTTGGCTGTTGAAATGCCGGAAGCCGAAGTTTATAGCTCGCATTACCGTGTGCTGTTTTTGTCTGGATTAATCTTGTTTATTTTTACGTTTGTGCTGAATACCTTAGCGGAAGTTGTCCGTGAGCGTATGCGCCGTAAATACGGATCACTATAAGGAATTTGACATGAAAGCATGGTTTAAAGAAGGCGAACATTGGGTTTGGTTTAGTGCGGCATCGGTCAGTATTAGCGTGGTACTGGTGGTCGGGTTGTTATTAATGATCTCGGTTCGCGGATTAGTCCATTTTTGGCCACATGAAGTTTATGACTATCAGCTTAAAACAGAGAATGGTCAGACAGAACAAATTGTTGGTGAATTGCATGATACCAAGCTAAAAGAGTTTAAGAACTCCGAGACGGGTGTGATTGAAAAAATCCCTCAGTTTCTGATGAAAGTTGGTAATCGTGATATTTATGGAATTGATTTTCGGTGGATTAATACAGCAGATATTATTGGAAGACAGGATCGCCTTGATAATGGCGTGACCGTAATCGAGCGTTTTGAATATGGCAATGTGTACGGTCATCTTCAAACCATTCTTCAGGAAGGTCAAGTCGTTGCAGAACAGAACCAAGTTTTGCCAATGATGAATGAGCTGGTTGAAGCATCCCAAGCGCTTTATCAGCGAATCAACCATATTGAAAAAGTGACCTTAGGCGGTATCAACTATCAATTAGAACAACTGCGCCTTGAACAAAAGAAACTCCAAGCAGAAGATCGATTCGATACAGAAGCCGAGTTGGCACTCAATCAACAACGAGATGAACTCAATGCAGAGTTCAGAGAACAGCAAGCCATTTTAAAAGGCCTCTACAGCCAGCTCAACCGAATGGGAGAAGTTTCGCTGAGTTTAGCCGGCGGTCAGGTTATTCAGGTTCCATTTAAATCGATTGTGCGGTTTTGGCAACCTAATAATATGTCGGTTGTAGAGAAGACCGGATTTTTCTTCAATTCCATTGGTCACTTTTTATTGGGCGAACCGCGTGAAGCCAATACTGAAGGGGGTGTTTTCCCAGCGATTGTCGGTACCATTACCATGGTGATATTAATGGCGATCTTTGTGACGCCAATGGGGGTGATTGCGGCCGTATACATGAGTGAATATGCCAAGGAGGGTTTGGTCCTTAAGATTGTGCGTATCTCCATTAATAATCTTGCAGGGGTGCCATCCATTGTTTTTGGTATCTTCGGTTTAGGGTTTTTTGTCTATATTATCGGCGGGTCAATAGATGAACTGTTTTACGAGTATGCTTTGCCTAGCCCAACCTTTGGAACGCCAGCATTATTGTGGGCGTCTTTAACTATGGCATTACTCACCTTGCCTGTCGTGATTGTCTCAACGCAAGAAGGGCTCTCTCGAATTCCAACGGCTTTGCGAGAAGGTGGTTTGGCACTTGGGGCAACCCAATCTGAAACCATTATGAAAATTGTATTACCCATGTCGATGCCAGCGATTATGACGGGATTGATTTTAGCCGTTGCACGAGCGGCAGGGGAAGTCGCCCCCTTAATGTTGGTTGGGGTTGTTAAATTGGCGCCCGAGTTACCCATTGATTTTAATGCGCCCTTTATTCATTTAGATCGAAAGTTTATGCACCTCGGGTTTCATATTTATGATGTTGGCTTTCAAAGCCCCAATGTGGAAGCATCACAACCGCTCGTTTATGCAACTTCATTATTATTGGTATTGATTATTGTCGGTTTGAACTTGGGTGCGATTACCATTCGAAATAGATTACGTGAAAAATATAAAGCGCTTGAGAATTAATCAGCTGCTATCGGATTAACAGAAATAGGAATCAAGTATGAGTGAACAAAATATGAGTGTCGCTTTAGATCGAGATCATAGAGGAATGACGCTTGAAGGTGAAGAAATTGCCATGGAGGTGAAAGATTGGAACCTTTATTATGGCAGTAAGCAAGCATTGCAAAACATTAATATGCAACTGTCCAAAAACCGAGTCACCGCGTTTATTGGTCCATCCGGTTGTGGTAAATCGACTTTATTACGCTGTTTTAACCGTATGAATGACTTGATTAGCATTGTTCGTGTTGATGGTGAAATGACGCTCTATGGTGAAGATATGTATGCCAAGCAAATGGATGTTGCCGCCTTGAGACGTCGAGTGGGGATGGTTTTCCAAAAACCCAACCCTTTTCCAAAGTCGATTTATGAAAATGTTTGTTACGGGCTGAGGCTACAAGGGCTGAATGATAAAGCGGTATTGGACGAAACCGTTGAATGGGCCTTAAGAGGCGCGGGTCTTTGGGAAGAAGCGAAAGACCGTTTGGATGAAAATGCCTTAGGCATGTCTGGGGGACAGCAGCAGCGTTTATGCATTGCGCGGGCGATTGCGATTAAACCAGAAGTGCTGCTATTGGATGAGCCAACATCGGCTTTAGATCCTATTTCAACCTTAGCGATTGAAGAATTGATTTTTGAACTTAAAAAAGACTTTACGATTTTAATCGTCACTCACAATATGCAACAAGCAGCACGTGTATCAGATTATACTGCTTTTATGTACATGGGAGATTTGATCGAATATACCGATACTGACTCTCTGTTTACCAATCCACAGTTCAAACGAACTGAAGATTATATTTCAGGACGTTATGGCTAGCGCAAAGCTGGGCAGTTGATTGGATAAAATTAATATTTTTGGGAGAGGGTCGTATGGAAAAAAAAGAATTTGGAACACATATTTCTGAGATGTTAAATCAGAATCTTGAGGCGCTGTTTAATCATATTCTGGCAATGGGCGGCATGGTTGAGCGTCAAATGGATAATGCTTTACAGGCACTCGGTACATCGGATGTGGCGAAAGCAAAGGAAATCATTCTATTCGATAAGATGATTAATGATGCCGAAATGGAAATTGATCGTTTATGTGCTCGTGTCCTTGCTAGACAGCAACCGACAGCGTCGGATTTAAGACTTATTTTAGTCGCCATTCGGGTGGCTATTGACCTAGAGCGAATGGGCGATGAAGTGGTTAAATTAGCTAAAATGGTCATTGCTTTTGACCAGATTAACCAAGTCAAATGCTCGGATGTTGAAGGCTATATTGAATTGGTTGATATTTCGAATCGTTCCAATCAGATGCTGAAAGGCACATTGGACGCATTTGCTCGAGTGTCAACGGATGGTGCCAGTCAAATTGTGGCAGAAGAAGAGTCAATCGATCTGGTTTTCTCTAATATTATGGATCAACTGAAGCGATCAATGCAGAGTCAGCCGGATTGCTTTGAGTGTCTAATGGAAATGATTATTGCGCTGAGAGCAGCGGAGCGGGTGTCGGATCACGCAAGAAATATCGTAGAAAGCATTGTATACTTGGTCAATGGTCAGGACGTGCGAAATATGGATGAAGATCGATTGCAGGCCTTATTAACAAAGTTGCAAGCTGAAGAAGGATAGCCGATGGAAGACGCACAGTGCATATTGGTGATAGAGGACGAAGCAGCCATTCGAGATATGCTGAGCTTTACGTTAACGGCAGCGAATTATAAAGTCATTGAAGCGCCGAATGCCGAACAAGGCTGGCAGCTGTTATTGGAGCATCAGCCAGACTGTGTTTTGTTGGATTGGATGTTGCCCGGCGTATCGGGTGTTTCTTTGGCACGGCGTATACGTCAACATGAACAAACTCGTGCGACCCCCATTATTATGTTGACGGCAAAAGGCGAAGAAAATGATCAAGTCCAAGGCTTCGAAGCTGGTGCCGATGATTATGTTGTTAAACCCTTCTCGCCGAGAGCGCTGGTCGCAAGAGTACAAGCCATTTTAAGGCGACAGTCACCAGACAAAATGCAGTCAGAACTCATTCAAACTGGCAAACTAAAATTGGATTTGTCCAGCTATCGTTTCACGGTTGATGGTCAAGAAGTCAAACTAGGACCAACTGAATTTAAACTAGTCCATTTTTTTATGACCCACCCTAACCGGGTGTATACTCGGCTACAGTTATTAGATCAAGTCTGGGGGGAGTCGGTCGTGGTTGAAGAAAGAACGGTTGATGTTCATATTCGCCGTCTTAGAAAACTGCTAGATCCGGTTAATGCTGCAGACGTCATTCAAACGGTAAGAGGTGCAGGTTACCGGTTCTCGGCAGAATAGGGAAAACATTCGTGTCGAATGGCGTTTCCCGAGAATTAACCTGGATTGTGACCAGTTTATGGGTCGCACTGTTTCTGGGCTGGCTCACAGAACAGTGGATCTGGGTACTGGTTGGATACCTGGTTTTTTATATAACGCGCCAATTACTCAGCATGGTACGCTTTGAAAAATGGATGCGTGGCAGTTCAAAAGTGCCTTATCCGCCCACATCAGGGTTGTGGGGAGAGCTTGGTTATTTAGTCTCTCATAAACAGCGGTTGCTACAAAAGCATGCTGATATGCAACTGGCAAAATCTGAGCAGTTTTTAGCGGCTTCAATGGTGGTGCCGGATGCGATTATCTCAATTGATGGTGACCATCAAATTGAGTGGTTTAATGCGTCTGCCAAAAAGCTATTTAAGCTAAAGCAAAGCGACACTGGCCGTAAACTCGAGACCTTACTGCGCCATCCGGATTTCATTCAATATCTGAGAACATTTCAGCCGCGAAAAGGTCTGATACTCACGACTCTGAAGGGCAACTCAAGAGCCTATCAGCTTAGACTGTTTCGTTATTTCGAAGATCATAGTTTACTCATTGTTAAAGATATTCATGAACTCTATAGCTTGGCACAAATCCGCCGTGATTTTATTGCCAATGCCTCTCACGAACTACGCACGCCTCTCACCGTTCTCAATGGGTATATTGAAGTCATGCAAGACTCTTTGACGGAGATATCTCCCTGGACTAAGCCCTTAAAGCAAATGGCGCAGCAGTCTCATCGTATGCGTTCGATTATTGATGATTTGTTAACCCTTTCTGCCATGGAATCCGAAACGCTGACTGAAAAACCACAAAAAGTCAGGATTGCAGAGGTGCTGCAAATGCTACAACAAGATGTCGCTCAGATGAGTCAGGATAACCATCAATTTGTATTTAATATAGATACGAATCTGGCGATAAAAGGCTATTTAGAGCCTTTAAAGAGCGTGTTAACGAACCTGGTTTCAAATGCAGTTCGTTATACACCGGATGGTGGCAAAATTGAAGTCAATTGGTATCAAGATGAAAAAGGCGCACACTTCAAGGTAACCGATACCGGAATTGGCATCGCCTCGGAACATCTAAGCCGTCTCACAGAGCGGTTTTATCGAGTGGATACGGCGCGTTCACGGGATACGGGCGGAACAGGGCTAGGGCTGGCCATCGTCAAACATGTTCTTGAGCGGCATCAAGCGAAGCTGTATGTTTCCAGTCAACTCGGGAAGGGATCAACCTTCCGTTGTGACTTTCCCAAAAGTATCGTTGTTTCCGACTCCATTAAGCCATCATAAAGCTGTGAATAAGCGTGTAAAGCAATGCGGCTAATAACGCAGATGCAGGCACGGTAATGAGCCAAGCCGCCACAATTTTAAGAAAGGCAGAACGTTTCACCAATTCTTTTTGATACACTTTATTCAACGATTTACGGTCTTTTTTACTCAGTTCAATTTCAGCTTTGTGTTGTTTGAGCTCAGAAAGCATGCGTTTTTTCTGGTGGATGCTGGCCTGGCTAAACTTTTGAATATAGTTTTCAATTTCGGCGCTATCTGACCCTTTATGATGTTCACGAATTTGTTGCAAGGTTTTGGCGTAGTTTCTTTTTAGATACTCTCTTAAGAAACCGACCCCAAAAATCCCACCCACCGCTATGTGCGTTGAGCTGACGGGTAAGCCTAATTGCGAGGCAATAATGACGGTGATCGCCGCCGCCATGGCAATTGAGAAGGCGCGCATTTGGTCAAGTTCTGTAATTTCAGAACCAACAGTGCGAATGATTTTCGGACCATATAGCAATAATCCGATGCTGATACCCAATGCTCCAATTAAAAGGATCCAAAAAGGAATCGTCGCTTTTGAGGAAACACCATGAGATTGAATGGCATCATTAATGGCTGCCAAAGGCCCAACGGCATTAGCCACATCGTTGGCACCATGAGCAAAACTCAATAAGGCGGCGGCAAAAATAAGCGGAATGGTGAACAGGGTATTAATGCTTGATTTATCATTTTCAAGCTTTTCTGCTTGTTGGCGGATGCGGGGGCGAATCAGTAAATAAAGGGCAAATGAAATCAAAAAACCAATCATCAGCGCCGTTAAAAAGTCTGTTTTCCAGATATGTTTGAGGCCTTTTAGGATTAAATAGGTCGAAAAAGCCCATGCCATAATGGCAATCAAAATCGGAACCATGGTTTTCGCAGCGTGAATCATGTCACTTTGATAGGTGATACTGCGTTTAATCCAAAAGAGAAAGGCGGCCGCAATGGCGCCGCCAATTAATGGAGAGATCACCCAGCTTGCAGCAATGGCGCCCATTTGATCCCAGTTGGCAACTTGCCAACCAGCCGCCGCAATCCCCGCGCCTAAAACGCCACCGACGATCGAGTGGGTGGTTGAAACCGGTGCCCCCAATGCGGTTGCTAAGTTCAGCCAAAGGGCACCTGCCAGCAGTGCCGACATCATTAGCCACATAAAAACTTCACTGTCATCAATTAAGGCTGGGTCAATAATACCTTTCTTGATGGTGCTAATGACTTCACCGCCTGCAATAATGGCCCCAGATGATTCAAAAATGGCAGCCAGAATAATCGCGCCTGTTAGGGTTAGGGCTTTAGAGCCGACAGCTGGGCCGACATTATTGGCCACATCATTGGCACCAATATTCATTGCCATGTAACCACCAATCATCGCTGCTATGACCAGTTCAACACTGAAATCAGCTGTATCGGGTTGCAGTTGTGTTGAAAAGAGCATGATTGCAATGATGAAAAGCAATGCGGTCCCAAACCGAAACATTTCTTTTCGGCTTTTGGTGGTCGCCGTTTCAATATCATTGATATCTCTAAATTCCATAAGTGTCTCTCTAAATATTTGCTCACTATTGCAGGAGCTGGAATTGTATAAAAAATGGCAGCAATATTGTGATTATATGTCACTTTCATTGCAATGAAGGGGTGCAAAATTGAGTGAGTTCAAGAAATCAAGCGGATAAATATTGTCATATAACTGTCATTTTTGTTTCACTTGGTTGTTACAGCTGAGCGGCATAATAAGCCGAGTCGATAACGATCCTTTTAATTTTTTGGAGAAGAACGTAATGAAAAGCAAACTTTTAATGGCAATGGGTCTCGCTGCGACCGTCGTCTCTACACCGGTATTGTCCGCAGCACAAGTTGATGCAGCCATTCCTGCATACGAGAAAGTTTCAGGGGTATCTGGAAAGCTATCTTCGGTTGGTTCTGATACTTTGGCAAACTTAATGACACTATGGGCTGAAGAGTTTAAGCGTACCTATCCGAATGTAAATATCCAAATTCAAGCCGCAGGATCTTCAACTGCGCCACCAGCACTTTCAGAATCCGTTTCAAACGTAGGGCCTATGAGCCGTAAAATGAAAGCCAAAGAATTGGCTATGTTTGAAAAAGCACAAGGTTACAAGCCAACCGCTATTGGTGTGGCGATTGATGCGCTTGCTGTTTATGTCCACAAAGATAACCCAATTGAAGGTTTAACGATTCCACAAGTGGACGCAATCTTTTCAAGCACACGTAAGTGTGGTGCCAAAGATGATATTACTAAGTGGGGGGAAGCTGGCTTAACGGGTGACTGGAAAAACAAGACGATCCAGCTTTATGGTCGTAACTCTGTTTCTGGAACCTATGGTTACTACAAGAAAAAAGCCCTATGTAAAGGGGATTACAAGTCTTCTGTGAATGAACAACCTGGTTCAGCGTCTGTGGTTCAATCGGTTTCTTCTTCATTGAACGGGATTGGTTACTCTGGTATTGGTTATAAAACGGCGGGTGTAAAAGCCGTTGCGCTATCTAAAAAAGCGGGAAGAGCTTTTGTTGAAGCCACGCCAGAAAATGCGCTGAATGGAACCTACCCATTAGCTCGTGTACTTTATGTTTATGTGAATAAAGCGCCGAACAAGCCATTAGAGCCAGTCGTTAAAGAGTTTATGAATCTAGTTCTGTCTCAAAAAGGTCAGCAAGATGTGGTGAAAGACGGCTATATTCCGCTACCAGCGAAAATGGTTGAAAAATACCGTAAGATGATCAATGACTAATTGATGATCAAAATGATTTACCCTCGTTAATAAAAAAACCAGGCCAGGCCTGGTTTTTTTATGTCTGAAAACGAGCAATAGCAGTTAGACCAGTTCAATGACAATATCTTCTAAAGGAATCACGCTACACGTCAAAATATTGCCTTTTTCCGCTTCAAACACCGGCTCTTGAATCGCTTCAACTTGACCGGAAATTAATTTGACTTCACAAGCACCGCAATTTCCCCCTCGGCAACTGTAAGGCATGTCAAACCCCGCATCATCCAAAGCATCTAATAATGAAAACTGATTGTCAAAATCACACTCACCTTGACCCACCACATGAACTTTTGGCATTTTTATTCCTTTTTTTAAATTACAAATCTTGAATATTTTAACAATTCAATCTGAATATTATGCAGTAAAATATCGCCTCATTATAAATTCCATTTATTCATTAGTTATTTTTCTGTTTATATTAAGAGTGATTGTCATGGCAACATCTGCATTCCAAGTGAAATTCCAAGCGATACGCGACAACAAGGCGTTTGAGCTGTTTGTCATTACCATTATTATTTTGTCATCCCTCATGATTGGGGTGAAAACCTATCCGCTGCCCGAGTCATTTGTGACGGTATTGTGGGTCATGGACTATGGGGTCACGCTGTTTTTTTTAATTGAAATACTCATTCGAATGGCCGCAGAGGATCGTCTGACCGAATTCTTTAAAAAGGGCTGGAATGTTTTTGATTTTGTTATCGTCGTGGTGAGTCTCATTCCATTAGATGATGCTGAATATGCATTAATTGCGCGGATGTTGCGACTTTTCCGGGTTATGCGTCTGATTTCGTTTATCCCAGAGTTAAGGGTGCTGGTGACCGCTTTAATCAGTGCTTTGCCGAGGATGGGGTATGTGGCATTACTGATGTTTATCATTTTCTACCTTTATGCCGTGGTCGGCAGTCTTCTGTTTGGTCATATTAATCCGGTGTTGTGGGGAGATTTAGGCATTTCATTGCTCACCCTATTCCGAGTAGCGACCTTTGAAGATTGGACCGATGTGATGTATGAAACCATGGCCGTTTATAGCCTAAGCTGGGTTTATTACATTACCTTTATCTTTTTTTCAGCGTTTGTGTTTTTGAATATGATGATCGGCATTGTGGTTGAGGTGTTGGATGAAGAGCATAAAAAAATGCAGATAGAGCAGGAAGGTGATTTACAGGCTGAAGCGATGGCGAACCAGGATGAATTGGCGCATCAAGTCGCAGACTTACATCGCAAGTTGGATGTGTTGCTTGCCGCCCAGCAAACGCCAGATAGCAAGCGTTAAGTAAGCGGTTACCAAACCAAGAGTTGAAAGCCTTCTTCCTGTAACTCCATTAAGGCGGCGGCGCCCACTTCGGTGTATTCCGCAAAGGGGCGCATGTCCTGATCAGTCCAGTGCAGACTGTTCATGGTGTTGCCACAGGCAATCCAACGCACATGATAATCTTTGGCAAAGCCGGCAATGCGTTCGTAGGTGAGCGATTCGACCGGTCTTTGTGGCTTTTTACTAAGGACATGAATGCCTGGACCAATGGCGACCACGGCAATTTCCACATTATCGCCATACTTGCGAATCATCGCTTGGATAGAATTCAATACACTGGTGTGATAGGACGCATCTGCTTGATTCCACATATAAACGGCTTTATGTTCCGCAGGGTCGCCCGGAAAGCGATCAGAAGGTGGATCTTGTAATTCGGGAACCCGTTTCAATTGAATGGTTGAATCGTGGGTGCTCTTGTTGGTCTCCGCCCATAAAGGGGCGCTGACCAATGAGCTCATCAGAGCCATTAAAAAGGGCAGAATTAAAAATCGTGACATAGGTTCTCCTTTGCGGGCGCGTCGAATCAAATCGGGTTGCACTGACATGCAAGTGATGTAAAGTGTGGCAATCATTATAACGAGTTTAAAGGAAGTTTATGAACGACAATCCAGCTTCGATTGCAGAACAGATTGAAACGGCCATACAGAAAACATTTGAGGTGACAGCATTTCAATTGCAAAATGAAAGTCATCTGCACTCAGGGCCAGCAACCGAATCGCATTTTAAATTAACCTTGGTGAGTGACGACTTTGATGGGGTGCGTAAAGTGAAACGGCATCAGTTGGTTTATCAGGCTTTAGCCGATTTAATGCCGCAGTTTCATGCCTTAGCACTCCATACCTATAGTCCAGCTGAGTGGTCACAATCGCCACAAGTCGCTGAGTCGCCACTGTGCCAAGGCGGCGGAAAATAGGGCGAAAACCGTCTAAAGTGCCCAGGCCTGGTTGTTTTTAAGGAGAAAGTCGATCCTTGCCAATGAGGGTTTGAATGCGAGGCCAAAGTCGCTGCAAAATTTTAGGCTGGGCTTGGGCATTGGGGTGAAGGCCATCGGCTTGAATCCACTGTGGATCCAGCGCCAATTCGGCTAAAAAGAAAGGGTCAAATAGCAATTGGTAGCGATCCGCCAACGTTTGATACATCTGGGTTAAGGCCTGGTCGTAGGCAGGGCCATAATTGGTGGGTAATCGAATGCCGAGCAATAACACTTTGGCACCGGCTTGTTGGCTCTGTTCGATAATGGTGGCCAGATTTCTTTGCAGGCTTCGGAGTGATTGGCCGCGCAAAGCATCATTGGCACCCAGTTCCAAAATCAGCCAATTGGGTTGATGTTGTTTTAATAAAGCAGGCAATCGATTTTTTCCGCCGGAGCTGGTTTCGCCGCTAATGCTGGCATTGACGATGGTAATCGAAAAGGGCTGAAGTTTTTGTGAGAGCAAAGCAACCCAACCCTGTTCAACGGCCATGCCATAAGCGGCACTGAGACTGTCGCCGAGCACCAAGAGCTTGGCGGATGAATCGGTGCCTTGAACCGCTATTTCAGTCGATTGCGCTTGTGTTAAACTGAGTGGGCTTAATAAAACCACCATCGACAACAGTCGCGTCCATTTTTTGAAGCGGTGGGTTAACCGTAAAAACTTTAAACGCAAGGTGAGACC
>CBFHUY010000016.1:0-20344 GCA_965658885.1 Hydrogenovibrio sp. | reverse complement strand
CCCTTATTTTAATAGCGCTTTCATGATAGCAAATGCGCGGCAGTGTATAGTCTGTTAGAATCTCTGAAACAAATTGCGGCTGTTTGCAATCTTTATAAATTAATTTTGTAGAATCTTTCATGGTATCTGTACATTCTCTAAAAAAATTATCATTTAGTTTTGTAGGAAGAACGTTTTTTATTCCTACATTATCATTTAATTTTGGATTTTACAGCTGTCAAGATACCCCAGAACAGATTGCCAAATACCGACGCAAAATTTCAGGTCCTTTACTGGATCGCATCGATTGTCACTTAGAAGTGCCAGCGGTTAATTTCGAGGCCTTAACGGGGCAGTCTCCTGAGTCTGCAGAAACCAGCGCGATGGTGAGAGAAAGAGTCACCGCTTGCCAACAGACACAATTGACACGTCAGGGCTGTTTAAATGCGCAGTTGACGGTCAAACAATTGGAATCACAAGTGATATTAGATGCTGCTGCACAAGATTTATTAAAACAGGCAGTTAACCGATTGGGGTTATCTGCACGGGGCTATCACCGATTGCTCCGTATGAGTCGTACTTTGGCTGATATGGCGCAACAAACCGATGTGACATCTCAGCATCTAGCCGAAGCCATTTCTTACCGATCAATGGATATGGAGCGTCGATGATAGAGTCTATTTATGTCACCGCACTGATTGTCGGTTTATTAGGGGGTGTTCACTGCTTAGGCATGTGTGGTGGTGTGGTTGGCAGCTTAACGTTTAATTTGAAGCCAGAAGTGCAGTTGAGTTGGTGGAAAATGTTGCCCTATCAACTGGGTTATAACGGCGGTCGTTTGACCAGTTATGTCCTGATCGGTAGCCTATTTGGCTGGTTAGGCCATTCATTGATCTCACTGACCACTTTCTTGCCTGTTCAGCTGACTTTGCAAGTGATTGCCGGGGGCTTTATGGTCGCACTTGGATTGTATTTGGCTGGTTGGTGGAATGGCATTGTTATCATTGAACGACTGGGAAAGGGGGTTTGGCGCCGCCTTTCTCCCTTGACCAAAAAGACGCTACCCGTGCGCAAAATCCACCAGGCCTGGTTGTATGGCATGATTTGGGGCTGGTTACCCTGTGGTTTGGTGTATAGCATGTTGATTATGGCATTGAGTGCTGGCGGTGGGCTTGAAGGGGGTATGGTTATGCTGGCTTTTGGATTAGGCACGCTCCCTAATCTATTGCTGATGGGGAGCTTTGCTTTTTTCTTTACTCGACTATCACGAAATGCATTGGCTCGGAAGGTGTCAGGCCTGGGCGTTATTTTGATGGGGCTAGCGCAATGGTATTTTGCATGGCATTTGCAAATCGATTGAATAAATCGATATTGTTATTTAACCGTGTTTTCTTCTTCCAGAATTCGAATAAACGGATACTCAATTCCTAGCGCATCAACGAGATGTCCCGTGCCAGCCAAAATACGGTATTTGGCAATTAATTGATCCGACTCATTACTGATGAGGGTGCGTAGCGCGTTTACATATTCATTTTCTGTGTTCAATAAATCCAATAGCGACCGTCTTCCGAGGCTAAATTGTTTCCGGTAACCACTTAGGGTTTGGAAGGTCAGTTTTATATGTTGATTGTTGAATTCCAACTGTTCCGTGACATATTTATGCGCATTCCAGGCATAGCGTAGGTTTTCGAGTGCTTGACGGCGGGTATTGTTCCGGATTTCCGTGGCTTGTTGATACTGCCTGGCTGTTTGCGTCCGTCGTGCCGTGTCTTTTCCACCATTATAAAGGGTGTATCGCAGTCGAATCATTGCCTGAAAGTTTTCATTCTTGCCTCGGTAACCGCCAGTATTCTCGTCAAAAGTTTTCTGTACCTCTAGATTAATGCTCGGGTAGTTTGGACGATTGGCAGTTTCAAACTGCATTTTACTTTCAATAATATCGGCATTAGCGGATTTCATGGTTGGGTGGTCAATTAAAGCGGTATTCAGTGCCTGTTCAAGGGATTTGGGTAAAGGATAATGAAATTTTGGCTTGATAATGGTTTCATCCGGTGCACGCCCCAGTACACGATGGAAAGCAGATCGCGCATCAAAATAATTGTTTTTGGCAGAGCTGAAATTGGCTTGCGCTAAAGCAAGGCGGGCTTTAGCTTGATCGACTTCAACTTGGTTGCCCATACCGGCAGCCGTTCGCTTTTCAATCTGGTCTAGGAGCTTGATATGGGTGTCAAGATTGCTTTCTGCCAATTCCATCAATTCTCGTTCGCGCAATAAACTGATATAGGCTTCAGCCATTTTAAGCGCGACATCATTGGCAGCAGTTTGTGCTCGATAGCCTTGAGCATCCATGCGATAGCTTAATCGTTTGATTTCGGATTCGGTGCTAAAGCCTTCAAATAAATTTTGGGTTAAGCGGATGGCGGTTTCACGACGCATTAAGCCACTGCTGCTAGTTAATGGGGTGTTGACTTCTTCATGCCCAATCCCAGCACTGAGGTCAATGACTGGAAGATAGCCACCTTTAGCAGATTTCACTTCGGCTTCTATGGCTTGGTAAGCCTTAACTTCCTGGCGGAACTCTGGGTTGTTGATAATGGCATCTTCAATGGCTTCTGATAAGGTTAGAGCCGATACCGGTTGGGAAATCCCTAACAAGCTCAGAAAGGTTGAGACGACAATTCTCATGAAAGTAAACTTCATTCAGTATTCCATTTCCTAACTTGATTCTCGAGGCCAGTTTTGGATCTTAATCACCAAATTCAAACGATCTTTCGCACCCAGTTTGTCTAATAGATTATGGACATGGGCTTTCACCGTTCGTTCACTAATGTTCATTGCGTTGGCGATTTCTAAATTGCTTTTGCCTTGCAAAATCCAGTCTGCTGTTTCGATCTCTCGCTCCGTTAACGTTTCTTTCCACCCCTCATTCATTGAGGTGGATTGGTTTGATATTGCTTGAATCATCGATTGCATCACGCTTTGACCAAGCCAAATATTACCCGTTAAAATGGTATTAACAGCCTGCTCTATTCTGTCAGGGTGCGCAAAGGTATTCAAGTAACCTTTAATGCCTTTTTGAAACCACTGCATGCCTTCTTGTGCAGATGGGACATTTGAAAACAAGAGGATATGATACTGTTGTTTGAGTAAATTTTCGACCTCTAATTGATTACTTGCGTCAGGAAGCAGTTGAATTAGCAATAAATTTTCATCAATGGCGAATTCTTTTGGTGATAATTGCAAGGAATAGAGGATCTTCTTAGGCAATGTCGTCACATTCGACCAGTTCTTTAAAGCCTGCGGTTCTTGAACAAAAAGTTGCAACTGTTTCATATTGATTGTCGCTTCTGTTTTTGAAATAGGTTGAATTTGACTATAATCTGTTGCATTAAGATTCCCTAAGCGCGAGTTCTTTCGCTTTGATAATCGGCTTCAGCAAATAATCCAGTACGGTATGCTTACCCACGATAACATCAACCGTCGCCATCATCCCCGGTAAGAGTGGCAAAGGGTCTTCTTCTGAGCCTAAAATATTCTTGTCCGTTTTAATCCGTGCAATATAGAAGCTATCCCCTTCCTCGTTTTGGATGGTATCGGCAGAGATCTTTTCAACCACGCCTTCTAAACCACCATAGATTGCAAAATCATAGGCGGTAAATTTAACCTTGGCTTTTAAGCCAGGGGTTAAAAACCCAATATCCGCTGGCAGAATTTTGGTTTCCAGTACCAAAGAGTCGTCCATCGGTACGATTTTAACAATATCGCTCCCAGGTTGCACAACTTCACCAATGGTCGTTACCAATAGTTCACTAATGGTTCCATTAACTGGTGAGGTAATATTGGTTCGACGAACTCGATCTTCCAACGCCAGTTTTGTGCTTTCAAGCTGTGAAAGCTTGGCGAGAACCGTATTGAGCTCTTGTCGCGCTTCATTCCGGAATTTTTGCTCCGCTTCCAGTTTGGTGCTTTTGGCTTCTTTGATAACGGATTTTAATCTTGGAATTGAATTTTCAGTCGTTTTCAGCAAAGAATAGGCATCATTGGCTTCCCGTCTCAATTTGAGTAATTCGACTTCGGATGCAATCCCTTGCTTGACCAGCGGTTCCATAATATTGATTTCTTGTTTGAGCAAATCATAAGATTTGGAAAGCTGCTCAAATTGATTATAGGCTTCATCTAACTCCGACTGGCTTTGGATGACCTTTTCATTCAAAATCCGTTGAGTGGTTTTCAGTTGTTGCAATTGATGCTCATAGAGCGTCTTTTCCCGCTCAAAAATGGCTTTCATTTCAGGGTCACTATCAGAGACCGCCACTTTAAAATCGGTATTATTGGCTTGAGCAGACAATCGAGAAGCTTGCGCTTGTAAGTCATAAAGCTGAGAAGCGGTTTCGCCAAATGAACTGGAAAATTGGGTATTGTCGAGCTTAAGCAGGACTTCTCCCTTAGAGACGACATCCCCCGAACGGACATTGATGTTTTCGATAATGCCGCCCTCAAGGTTTTGCACCACCTGTATTTTAGAAGAGGGGACAACCTTTGCTTCGCCTCGGACAATTTTGTCCAGTTCTGCCATATTGGCCCAAATAAGAAGCCATATTAAGACTAAGAAAATGACCCAAACCATTAACTGTGATTTAAGGGTAGGTTTTTCCAATGCAGCTTGACTGAGGCTAGACATAAATTCCAAATCACTTTCTTCAAGCGCCTGAGCTTTCTTTTTTTCAGGGGTCAAGTTAGTGTCGGTCACTTGCTTGTCAGCCTCGTCCTTGTCACTTCTCATGCGTTCGATTTCTGCTAGCGTTGGGTTTTGGTCGGTCATTTGTTTATCCGTCCCGTTTTCAGCGCTTCTAATACGGTCGACTTAGGGCCATCCGCAATAATTTTGCCATTATTCATTACGATTAAACGGTCAACCAACTGAAGTAGGCTCATTTTATGGGTCACTACAATACTGGTATTGGGAAGGGTGTTCTTTTTGAGTCTTTCGATCATGGTTTGTTCGGTTTTAGCATCCATCGCATTGGTGGGTTCATCAAATAAATAAATAGGCGCTTGCAATAATAGTGCTCTTGCCACGCCGATACTTTGGCGCTGTCCACCAGACAGAGATGAACCGCCTTCATTGATGGGTAAGCTGTAGCCCGCAGGATGGGTTTTAATAAAATCATCAACCCCGGCTAATTTAGCCGCCCGCAGCACTTCAGAGTCTTCAACATAAGGGGCTCTGTAGGCAATATTTTCTCTGACATCGCCTCGGAAAAGGGTGACATCTTGTGGAACATAATTAATATTGCGGCGCAATTCGGCAGGGTCAAGCTGACTGATATCAATACCATCAATTAAGATGGTTCCCGAATCGATGGGGTAAAACCCAAGCACCAGTTTTTCAACCGTTGATTTTCCAGACCCCATTTTGCCGATAATACCGACCTTTTCGCCTTTTTCAATCTTAAAGGAAACCCCATTAAGTGCAGGTTTGGTTTCTCCAGGATAGGTGAATTTAACATCAATAAACTCAATGGTGCCTTCAAATATGGGGTGTTGAATGAATCGTTTGCTAGTCGGACGCTCGACCTCTTGTTGCATCAAGGTATTGAGTGCTTCCAGTGCGGTTTTGGTTTGTTGGTAAGAGGACGTTAAGTTTGCAAACTGCCCCATTGGCCCAATGGCTCTTTGACTGAGCATGACAGTGGCAATCAAGCCCCCCATAGTCAGGTCGCCATCTTTGATTAAATAGACCCCTGCGATAATAATCAATACGGTGCTGATTTGCTGCATGAATCCCGTCATACGGCCAATTGAACTTTGTAACATTTTGGATTTCAGACTGGCTTTGGCAATTTGACCAACGGCTTGTTCCCATTTCCATTGAGAATGGGCTTCAACCCCCAGCGATTTAATAGTTTCCATTGCAGATAGCGTTTCAATCAGGACAGAATTCTTTTGTGATGAAGCCTCATAAGAGGCTTCGATACTTTTTTGAATGGGTTTTTTCAATATAAAACTGTAGGCCAGAATCACCAGCACAATGCCTATCGGCACCCAAACAATTTGCCCAGCGATAAAGAAAATAACCGATAAAAAGATAATGACAAATGGCAGGTCAACGACCGAAGCGATGGTGCCCGAGGTAAAAAAGTTTCGGATACTGTCAAACTCTTTTAGGTTATTGGCAAAGGCACCAATCGACCCCTGGCGATTTGCCATGGTTAAGCCAAGTGTTTGCTCAAACAGCTTGGAAGACATAATGACATCACTTTTTTTAGCGGCAATTTCTAGGAAATAAGACCGTAAAAACTTCAATAAAATGTCAAAAAGATAGACAACACTGATACCAATGGCCAAGACCCATAGGGACTCAACGGCATTGTTCGGAACGATGCGGTCATACACATTCATTACAAATAGCGGGTTGGCTAATACAAACAGGTTGATGACAATCGAAGCAATAATGACATCGCGATAGACGGCACGATTATCCCAAAAGGTATGCCAAAACCAGTGCCCTTTACGGCTGGCAATCAGGCTTTCTTTTTTGGAAGCTTGTTGGAACTTTTCAGTAAAGTAAACCGCGTAGCCTAAGTAGTCCTCTTGCAATTTATCGATCGCTACGGTGACTCGGCCATCCGGTGCATCTGACAGGACAAGGGTTGCGGTGTTATTGTCCCAATCTAGCTTTTCCAGCAGGCAGGCCTGGTTATTTTTCAAGGTTAAAATGCACGGTAGAATGAGGTTTGAAATTTCATCAAGACGGCGTTTTTTAAAGCGCGCAACAATATTGGCTCTTTCAGCCGCTCGAATAAAGAGTTCAGGGGACAAGCGTTCACCAGACGTAACGGGAAGTCCTGCTATAAGGGAGTCTTTTGAGAAAGGACGACGATTGAGTTTGGTGAATAGCACCAAACACTCTAATAACGGATCTTCAAAATCAATGAGTCCCGTTGTTAAGGTGGTGTCATCTTGCGTGTCGTGGTCGAGTGCATTAGAAGTCATTATATCTGTTCAAGTTTCCGAGCGCATTTGAGATAACGTTACCTAATATTTGTTATATTTTTTAATTAGTTGTTGCAACGTTATGTTTTTTTTAGAGTCTTTGACTTTAATCATGTTTACTATGGGTTATTATAAGTATCAAATCCCTTTATACAACAAAAATAAATTCTAATTTGCTTACTTCTACTCGAAGTTTCAATGGGTTATTACGTAATATCCTCAGTCACTTTAGAATAAACCTGCTTTTTTTGCAATAGAGACATCTGTTGGTTTCACTTTTTTAGGCTTTTAATAGTGGTTTTGGCGGGCCAAAGAAGTAACCTTGAACCGTGGTAATGCCTAATGCCTGGAAGGCTTTCACCTGCACTTCTGTTTCGACCGACATCGCAATAATGTCAATATCGAGGGTTTGACCCATTTCGATTAAGCTGGAGACATAGGAATGGGTTTGTTCATCATGCTCAATGCCTTTGGTAAAGGAGGCATTCAGCTTGATGTAGTCTGGTCGTAGCGATTGTAAATATCCCATATTGCCAAACTGATTCCCAAATTGGTCTAAGCCGACCCGAATTTGACGACTTTTCAGATCATTAATGAGCTGAGTGACGGTGACGGGGTTTGAAACCATTAGGTTTTCTGGAATTTCAAATGCAAGGTGCTTGGCAATGTCCGCTGTCATTTTTTCTAACAACCAATCCGTAAAGCCTGTCTCTAAAATGGACGCACGTGATAGATTAATGCTCAAGTGTTCATCGGCTTGCAATTTAAGTTGAGGCAAGGCTTCAATGGCGAGTTCAATCACAATTTTATCAATCGTATCGATTTTATTCAGTTTCTGTGCGGCCGGCATAAAGTATCCAGCTGGGTGAATGGTGCCATCGTCGTCTTTTAATCGAATCAACAGTTCGCGTTCATGAATTTGTTGTTTTGCATCATAAGCAATTTGCTGAAACAGAATAAATTGTTGCTGTTGGATGGCTTGATCCAATAAGTCTTGCCACACCATGTCCCCCTGCGGGGTGTTGTCTTGCGGGTGATAATAATAGCGTTCACCCTCTAGTTGTTGATTGGCCTTTTTAACAGTAAAGTCCAACTGCGATAATAGCGCACCGCGAGTGGTTCCCGGTTCATAGTCAATCAAACCTACCGATAATTGGGTGGGCGCCGTTTCAATTTCCAGCGAGGCTAAAATTTCCGGCATGGCTTGGCTTAACTTCTTTGCAGAAGTCACCAGCGTATCCGCTTTATAATTGGGCATGACAACGAGCAATTCGGTGCCATTGAGACGTGCATAAAGGGCATCCTCATCCGCAAAAAGCTGTTTCATTTTGTCAGCAATCATTTTGACCGTTTTATCACCGACCAAGTAGCCGAATTGGTCATTTAAGGATTTCAGTTCTTCAATGCGCACTAAGCAAATAGCGCCAGCCGCAGCTTCGGTATTTTTGTCTAACAGTGCATCAATATTCATCTCAAAATGTAAACGATTGCTGAGACCGGTCACGCTGTCTTGATAAGCGATTTTTTGTAATTTTTCGGCATGACGGGCATCTCGGTCAAAAACCGTTTTCATTTTTGAAACCATGACATTCATAGCCGAAACCACTTGTTTAAACTCGGTTGTGCTGGGCATGGCATCTTGGAGTAGATATTCTTTCCGAACAATGGCTTCTGCTTGTTTTTCCATTGCCTTGAGTGGGCGTAATAAGAATTTTAAGGCCGTCATCGCTAAAAATATGGCCACTAGGGCGGATAAGCTGAACCATAACAATAAATTCTTGGCGGTAGTCCACAGTTCAATATAGGCGTAGCCTGGATGACTTTGGACAGTGAGATTGCCAATCGGCATCCAACCCGTTTGAATCAGTGCTTTGGCTTCCGGTGCTTCAATGGAGAGGAGCTCAATAAACCAGCTAGGAATGCCTTCGATATGTTTCGGGTTGGTTTTTTTGTAAATTAAAGCGCCCTCAACGTCTTCAATGGTAATGTGGCGATAGTAGCCACGGTCAAATACGGCATTGACCATGGTTTCCATACTGGAGGGTTCTTCAGGGTCAGCGACGGAACTGAGAGACAGCCCCAATGAGGTCGCCGTATCCTGGGCATGAGACTGTAATTGGTTCTCTAAAAAAGAGCGCGTGTTATTCAGGTTCAATAAAAACGTGCCCAATAACAAGACAATCAGCAGGGTTGCAATAAAAATGATCATTTGTTTACTCAAACTCATGAGCAGATTCCTTTTTGTTTAAGTGAGCTGAAGTGTAAATATCTCACGGAGCCATCCTTTGTAATAGTTGATTCCAGTTTTTCAATTGATCGGTTCCACCTGAAACCGCCTGGCCTTTGCCGCGCTGTTTCGATAGCCATAAGCCGTCACCATTAAAGCTGTAAATCGGAATTAGGTCGTTGCGTTGGGTTGCTTTTAGAATTCGGTCGGTTAGATTGTCTAAGACTAAAGGGATAGATTTAGGGGTTTTAAAATAGGTCAGTACCATGTGGGCCTGTTTTAGGCGAACGGCTTTAACGTAGGTCAGATAGAGTTTGGATTCATCCACCCCCATCGCTTTGAGCGTAAAATATTTGGCGATGACATAATCTTCACAATCACCCGCATCAATGCCCAAAAACTCAAAAGGCGTGGCCCAATAATCACTTTTCCCCCATAAGTCGAGATCATTGGTAAACCGAGCTTGGTTAAAAAAATCATTTACTTTTTGTAGTACCAGTCGCTCGGGCTTTTGAGCATACTTATCGATTAAACTTTGCCAGGCTTCCAAGCGGCGTTTTGCTAGGAGGCCATAGGTCTTTTGCGCTTGCTGAAGGTCTTTTTGAGTGACCACCTGCTGCGGTGACTTGGCCGCCAAGGGATAACTCCCTAAACCAATGGCACTGACCAGCGGAATCAGCCACAGCCAGTTTGTTAATCGAGTCAGTGCCATACCGCACCCTCTTGATTAGGGTCTATTTTGATAACGGTTGTAATGTTTCATTTCATTTGGAATATTCAAACGAACATCTTTGGGGATGATCCGCTTATCCATGATGGAGAAGGTAATGCGTCGGTTTGACTGGCGACCTTCAGCCGTATCGTTGGTTGCCGTCGGCTCAGCCTCCCCTTTTCCGAGTATCAAAATTTGATTCGGGTTGTAGTTAAAGGTTTTTACAAAGTAGTCTTTGGTGGAGTTGGCACGATTCCACGATAGTTTTAGGTTACTGTCGGCTGAACCGCGGTCATCTGTGTGGCCTGTAATCACAACCACTTCCTCAGTGGTGACATCTCTTAGACGACTAATATCTTTATCGAGAATGGCTTTCTGGTCGGCACGAATTTCATAAGAGCCGGTATTGAAGATGATATTGGTAATAACCTGTTCTTCCGGTTTACAGCCATATTGGTTGACGATGGAATTGGGTGGTGAATTAGGGCATTGGTCTTTATTATTTTGAACCCCATCTTGGTCATCGTCTGTTTCCAGTTTACAGCCATAAGAATTGACTTTGGTGCCTAATGGGGTGCCTGGGCAACGATCTTTGCTATCCAAAACACCGTCAATATCTTCATCGCCCTCGCAGCCGAGAAAATTAACGGTAATGGTTCTTGGCGTTTCCGGGCATTGGTCCAAACGATCATAAACACCGTCTTTATCGGTGTCGGGTTCGCATCCCAATGCATCCACGGATTGTTCTGGTGTGGTATTGGGGCAATGGTCTAAGGCGTCCTCAACCCCATCTTGATCCAGGTCTTGGTAGCGATCAGCAACCTGACTCGGACCTTCTTTGATTTGTGTCAGAGTGTAAACGCCAGCTTCGATATGCGTCATTGGCTGATTGTCCTCGGCCAAAGCGGGGAGGGTGAATAAACCAACGATGCAGCCAATAAAGAAAGATCGAGAAAGCTGAGTTACGGACATGGGGAAGCCTTGTTTATAGGAAAAATTAAGCTATCGGCGATTTTACAATAATTCCGACAGAATTGAAATATTCGCTCAGTTTTATGCCCAGCTAGCCAGCGAGTCTGGTTTTTGGCGGTTACAAGGCTGCTAGAATCGCATTGAATAGCGCTGAATCGGATAATTGGATTGGATTGCCAAGCATGCTACCTGCACGACAGTTTTCAAGGACTGGCTCTAGATTGTTGGGGGTTAAGCCATAAGCGGATAAGCCTTGAAGGGGCGCGGCCAGTTCTGTCAACGTCTCCATTAAAATGGATAATTGTTGTGTTTGGGTCTGCGCATTCGGATTAAAGAGGTGGCCAATTTGGGCATATTTTTCAAGGGTCTGAATGGCCTCGGCTGTTGGGTCAGCCTGTAAAGCATTGAGGTTGGCTTGGGTAATCGGAGCCAGTAACGCAGCACAGACTTCGCCATGCGGTGCTTCAAAAAACGCACCAATCGGCCCGGCGAGTCCGTGAACAGCGCCCAATCCGGCATTGGCGAGTGTCATACCGGAAAAACTCGCTGCCAGCATCAGGTGGCTGGACAGGTCATGAGAGGGGGTTGAGGGTTGGGCGAGAAACTCCGACTTGACCGCTTGAAACAATTGCATACCCTGCCAAGCCAGCGCGTCGGTAAAGGGGTTAGCTTTTCGGGTGGTATAGGATTCCAGTAATTGGGTAAAGGCATCCATGCCAGTGGCATAGCGAACCTGACTGGGACAGGTTTCTATAAAGCGCGGATCTAACCAGACTTCTTGTGCCAATAGCTTGTCATCGCGAAAAGATTTTTTAAATTCCCCCAGTCGTGAGAGAACCGCATTTTTGGTGGTTTCACTGCCCGTGCCAGCGGTGGTGGGTACGGCAATAAAGGGGGTAGTTGGGCCTGTAAATGGATGGCCTTTGCCAACGCCTTCCAAATAGTCAAGCACCGAGGTTTGGCTGGGTATGAGTCCTGCCACCGCTTTGGCGGTATCTAATACGCTGCCGCCGCCAATAGCGATCACGCCTTGCGTGTCTTTTGGACAAGCCTTTACCAAGGCATCGACGGTTTCAGGAGCGGGTTCCCCTGAAAGACTAAAAACCGTCACACGACAATCGGCCTGTTGTAAATCGGCAATAAAGTTGGCAGAAAATTGACCAGGCCTGGCCAAAAATTGACTGGAAATCACCACCACAGATCGCCATTGTTTTTGCAGAATCGATTCGGTTAGAGCCGATAAGCAATCCCATTGAAAATGGATTTTAGGTTGATTGGCAAGTGTAAACTGGGCAATTGGGGTTGGCATTTGGGGCTCCTTTTGGGCAGGCGGTCATTTAGGTGGCATTGAGCATGGCTTTGAGATTGTCTAAATGGGCATTGCCGAGCATTTTTTGTTCTTCTGGCGAGCGTTCGACACCCGGTTTCCCTTCCCATTGGATGCAGTCTTCAGGGAGTTCGGTTAAAAAACGACTGGGTTCACAGGAGATCAGTTCTCCATATTTTTTGCGTTTTTTGGCATAGGTCATGGTTAAACTGCGTTGCGCTCGGGTAATGCCGACATACGCCAAGCGCCTTTCTTCTTCTAAGCCAGGGGATTCTAAGTTTTGTTTATGGGGGAGCAATTCTTCTTCCATGCCAATTAAAAAGACATGGGGAAATTCTAACCCTTTGGATGCATGAAGCGTCATCAGCGTGACTTCATTTGATTCGCTATCGTCTTCATTACGTTCCATTAAATCCATTAACGTCATGTGGGCGACAATTTTTTCCAATCGCAACGATTCACCATCTTCTTCCTCGGCTTTTTTAAGAATTCGTTCAATCCATAAAAAAAGGTCACGAATATTTTCAATCCGTTTTTCTGCTTGGCGTGGCGTATTACTGGTTTCTTGTAACCAATTGTCATATTCGATTTGCTCAATAAGCTGTCGGATAAAGCTAATGACGTCCATGCCTTCCTTGGCATCCGCCTCTTGCGCCCAAGACAATAGTTGTTGACCAAAATTTTGAACGTGCTTGAGAGCCTTTTCATTCAATTGGGTGCTGAGTCCCAGTTCTTGGGTCGCATCAAACAAGCTGATATTGCGCCCCGTTGCATAGCGTGCCAGTTTTTCAATGGTGGACGCGCCAATATGACGCCTGGGTGTATTGATAATGCGCAAAAAAGCGGCATCATCATCTGGATTGACGATAAGTTTCAGGTAACTCATGATGTCTTTGATTTCGGCCTTATCAAAGAAGGATTGCCCGCCCGATAGCTTATAGGGAATATTTTGCTCGCGCAAAGCCCGTTCGAACAGTCGCGATTGGAAATTGCCGCGATAGAGGATGGCATAGTCCTTAAACTGGGTTTTGTGTTTGAATTTATGCACAATGATTTCCGAAATCACCCTTTCGGCTTCATGATTTTCATCGCTGCAAGCTAATACCCTTAAATGGTCGCCCATTCCCATTTCAGACCAGAGTTGTTTTTCAAAAACGTGGGGGTTTTGAGCGATGAGCGCATTGGCTGATTTTAGGATTCGGTTACTGGAGCGATAGTTTTGTTCCAGTTTAATGACTTCCAAATTGGGAAAGTCCTGCTGTAATAACGCCAGGTTTTCGGGTTGTGCGCCGCGCCAAGCATAAATCGATTGGTCGTCATCCCCCACCACGGTAAATTTGGCATGAACGCCAACCAGTTGCTTAACCAGTGCATATTGCGCGGCATTGGTGTCCTGATATTCATCTACCAATAAATAACGGACTTTGTTTTGCCATTTATCCAAAATATGGGGGTGTTCTTGAAACAGTCGAACCGGCAAGCCAATCAAGTCATCGAAGTCAACGGAATTATAGGCGTGAAGTTGCTTTTGGTAATAGTCATAGAGAATGGCGCGTGCTTGTTGCAAGTTGTCTTCCGCTTCTTCTAATGCCTGCTGGGGGCTGATATGCCCATTTTTCCAATTGGAAATATCCCACTGAACCCCATCCAGCTCTTCTTCGCTCAGTTGCTGCTTTTTCATCAGCTCTTTGAGAATCTGTTTGGTATCGGTGGCATCCATAATAGAAAAGGACGCTTTATAGCCCAAGGTTTTATATTCTTGTCGAATAATATTCAGACCCAAGTTGTGGAAGGTGGAAACATTTAAGCCTTTGCTGGGGTCGTTTTTAAGCAGTTTACTGACCCGTTCTTTCATCTCCTTTGCCGCTTTATTGGTAAAGGTCAGCGCATAAATATGATGTGGGCGAATATCATGCTTGCGAATCAAGTAGGCAATTTTTTCGGTAATCACACGGGTTTTGCCTGAACCGGCGCCGGCTAAAACCAAGGCGGGGGTTTCAATGTGCATGACACCTTTCAATTGACGATCATTTAGTCCATGCATAGTGGGAAATCCATTCGCGAGCCTTACAAAAAAGATACAATAACGGGCGCATATCATATCAAAATCATCGCTTTCACATCGACAGAAAGCGACACTAAATTCAACTTTCTAATACTAGGAAATGGCATGATCGACATCGCCCAACTTAAGCAGGATATTGTTTTTCAATCGGAGTTGAAAGGAAAGCCTTTGACCTTTCATACCACTTGGGGCATTTTTAGTCCTCGAGAAATCGATGCGGGTACCGCTTTACTGTTAAAGCACTTAACCCTTTCCGAATATGAAATCGCACTGGATATTGGTTGCGGTTACGGCCCTTTAGGGTTGGCAATTGCAGCACACAGTCAGGGTGAAGTTCACTTGGTAGATAAAGATTTTGTCGCGGTAGACTATGCCAATAAAAATGCCCAAATGAATGGTTTGCCTCATGCTAAAGCCTATTTATCAAATGGCTTGAGTGAAGTGCCCAGCGAATTGAGATTTACCACGGTGGTGTCAAACATTCCGGCAAAGGTGGGTAAAGAAATGTTGTCTATTTTACTGCATGATGTGCATCAACAGCTGGCACCTGGCGGACAGTTTGTGGTGGTGACCATTAATGGCTTACGACAGTATATGAAACGGAATTTTATGGAAGTATTTGGCAACTATGAAAAAGTGAAACAAGGGAAGGATTACACCATTTCTAGATGTATTAAATGATATGCCGATAGGCCTGCATTTAGGACTTCTTGATTTGTATCAATTTGATTAAATATTAGGGGTTGCTTCTAAGTTTGTAAAGCACAAAAAATTACAGTATTTTTAGCTTTTATTTCATTTCAGAGGAAAAGGAATGCATAAACCGATTTTGAAGGTTGCCGCCATTCTATGCGGCTTGCTGGCGTTAGCAGGGTGTGATGGGGTTGATAATAGTTATATTGACTATCAGAAAACAGCGCATGAACCCACTATGTTAGAAAAGGCGAAGACCACGGCCAGAACGAAATATCACCAACCCATGCCCAGCTTGGCGTCCCTTAATTTAAATGAAAGTAAAGTTCAACTGGGTAATATGCTTTATCACGATACTCGGTTATCGGGCAATGGCCAGCTGTCTTGCGCCAGTTGTCATGTATTGGCCATTGGTGGCGATGATGATCAATCGGTTTCTACCGGTATAGGTGGTCAAAAGGGTTCGGTTAATGCGCCAACCACCTTAAATTCCGGGTTTAACTTTAAGCAATTTTGGGATGGTCGTGCGGCAAATTTACGCAAACAAGCAGAAGGGCCTGTTGAAAATCCGATTGAAATGGGCGCGAAGTGGCCAAATGTGATTGCCAAATTACAAGCAGTCAACACCTACCAAGAGCTATTTGACACCATTTATCCAAATCAAGGCATTAATCAATATACCGTGACCGATGCTATTGCTGAATTTGAAAGAAGTCTGATTACCCCCGCACCGATTGATGACTATTTAAGAGGAAAGGATGATGCTTTGACGCCACTACAACAAGAAGGCTATCGTCTCTTTCAATCTTATGGTTGTGTTGCCTGTCATCAAGGCGTCAATTTTGGTGGCAATATGATGCAAAAATTTGGAGCGCTTAAAGCCTATTTTGATGAAAAAACAGAAAAAACTGTGGATTTGGGGTTGTTTAACCAAACGCATCGACCTGTTGACCGAAATGTTTTTAAGGTGCCTTCGCTGCGTAATGTCGAACATACCGCCCCTTATTTTCATAATGGATCGGCAAAAACATTGGATCAAGCGATCAATATTATGGGATTAAATCAGTTGGGAAGAGAGATTCCTGCGCAAAATCGTGAAAAAATCGCGGCATTTTTGCAGAGCTTATCGGGTGAGTTGAAAACCACGCCGATGGATCCACCAAAACAATAATTTTTAGGGTAACTTGACAGGTTCACAATTTATGAAAAATTCTTCTAATACCCTTTTGATGTCACTTATCGGCGCCATTTTAATTGGGGTTATCACCATTGTTGCGATTAAGCCGAATATCAATGAGGCACATAATAAAGAATATTTACAAGGCTTTGCAAAGTTGGAAAATTTCTTTTTACGAGCCTCTGAAAATGCCTATAAGGCAGGTCAAGGCGGTATCGGTCACTATGACTTTTTGCAAGCCAATATGGTTAAATTGCGACGCCAAGCCAATGCCATGGTGTACGTCCCTGAGTTTTTGCCAGAAGATGTTCGGGTGCAAATGCAAGATTATGCACAAGCGATTATTAAAGAGGCAGAGATACTGGACCAGCAAATTTCCGACTTCATGAAGATCAATTCATTACTGAAGAATTCTCGGGGTTATTTCCCTGAGCTAATTCGAGTGGATCGTTTATCCGAAAATACCATGCAAATGAAGCAGTTGATTACCAATTTAGAATCTATGCTCTATCAATACATAGAAGGCAATGTCAATGTGCCCAAGTCACAAATTATTGTGACATTAAATCTGATTGACCGCTTTAAAAAATCGTTAAACCCCGAAAGCTTTAATAACCTAAAGACGCACGTAAATCTGATATTGGACTATCAAGATCGTGACAATACTTTGCTGACGAAAATTAGTAACTCCAATATAGAACACGCGATTGTCACAGCGCATGATGCTTATGTCAAAGAGCATCGCAAGGTGAGTGATTTTATTGTGCTCTTGGCCAATTTGCTGATTGGTTTGGTGTTGTTGATGTTGATCTTAGTCGGCATCCTGATGTTGCAAATCCGTCAGGCATCCAAAAAAGCAACGGAAGCCAGCAAAAATTTAGAAATTAAGCTGGGTGAATTGGATAAACAGAAGCAATTGTCGGATGAAAAGGTCATTGAGGCCAATCGTGCGCAAGAAGCGGTCGCCGTTCATCAACAAGAAGCCGATGCCAATAATGCAAAATTAAAGCGTGCCATCCAATCAATGGGGCAAGTGATGAATGAAGTGGCACAAGGGAATTTTAGTGTCCGTCTCGATGCGAATGACTTTGAAGGTGATTTAGCCAAGCTCAGAGACTGTGTTCACGATACCTTAGATCGGCTGCATGATTATATGAAAGAGCTTGGGGAAGTCTCTGAAAAACTTTCCAAAGGCGATTTAACCACCAAAATGCAAGGACAATACGGCGGTGAACTTGAGCAGGTTAAGCACACATTGAATGGCTCCTTTGATAACCTGGCAAATTTGGTGAGCCAAGTCATGCAGGCCTCCAGCAGCATTCAATCGCAAATTATTCAAGTTAGAGCCGATGCGGACTCGGTTGCTCAAAGTTCTACGCAGCAGGCGGCGACTCTTCAAAATACCATGCAAGCGGTTGATGAAACGACCGACAAAATTCAATCTAACACCCAAAATACTCAAAAAGCCAATGAGATTACCCAAGAGCAAGTGGCGGCATTGAACACGGGTGTTGAAGAGATGCAAAAGCTGGTGGTGGCGATGGACAATATTAAGGATGCATCGGAAAAAATTGTCGATATTATAAATTTAATTGACAGTATCGCCTTTCAGACCAATTTATTGGCATTGAATGCCGCCGTTGAAGCCGCTAGAGCAGGCGAGCAAGGTCGCGGTTTTGCGGTGGTGGCAGGTGAGGTACGAAACTTGGCCGGTAAATCTGCTGATGCGGCCAAAGATATTTCAACCTTGATTTCGGCTTCCAATGAAAAAGTGAATGCCGGTGTGTCTCTGGTGAATGGGGTCAATCAATCATTAGAAATGATTAAGCACAAGGTTGAGGTCTTACAAGAGTCGGTTTCCGAAATCAATGCGGCCAGTCTGGAACAAAGTCAGTCAGCACAGAATATTACCCAAGCGGTTTCGGAAGCTGAAAATATGAGCAATCATAATAGCCAGTTAATCCAAAGAACGGCGCAACAGATAAACAGTATGAATGAGTCTGTGCAACAGCTAGAAAATGTCGTAAGCGCCTTTAAGTTATAAATATTGGCGTTCCCTTTGTTAGGTTGGGCGTTTCGTGCAAATCCAGATTGAAACAGGTAGAATAATCTATCCTGTATTTTATTTGGTATCCCCCTGATTCGTTCAGCAATTGTAAAAGGTAGAAAATGAAGCAAGTCATGAAATTTTGGATTTTATCCCTGTCGTTACTGGTATTTGGATTACAAGCAGCTGAAGCGAAGCGGTTTGGTGGGGGCAAGAGTTTTGGCTATTCCAAAAAAATGGCTCCCAAACAATATAAAAATACGCCACCAGCGGCCAAACCCGCAGCACCCGCAGCGGGTGCTGCCGCAGCAAAATCGGGCGCAAAAGCATCTGGCGCATCTCGTTTTTTAGGGCCGCTAGCGGGCTTGGCTGCAGGTGGCCTTTTGGCTGCGATGTTGTTTGGCGATGGTTTTGAAGGCTTGCAGATAATGGATATGCTTTTGTTCGCGCTCATCGGTGTGGGCATTTGGATGTTCCTCAGGCGTCGCCGAGCGACGCCTACTGCTTATGCAGGGGCGCCTTACTCAGATACCTCCGCTCAGCCACCGCACACACCGTCGGCTAAAGCGGAACCTCAGCAACGTGAAGCTGCCGCCTCAACGCCTTCTTATAATCCGAATGCCGGTGGCAGTTTGATTGGTTCTGCCGTTTCTGATGAAGCGAATAATTTATTAGTCGCGCCTGCTTGGTTTGATGAAAGCGCCTTTATTGATGGGGCAAAAGGCCATTTTATTGCTGTGCAAAAAGCTTGGGATGCATTGGATGTTTCAGAGTTAGAGTCTTATTGTACGCCAGAATTATTTGCTGCTTTGCAAACTGAAATGGCAGGCCTAACACCAGGTTCCAATCATACCGATGTGGATGAATTGAATGCTGAAACAGCCAGCATGTCCATTGACGGTGATTATTTTGTGGTCAGTGTCCGTTTCAGTGGCTTTATAAAAGAAAGTGCCGAAGCCGATGCTCATGCCTTTAGCGAAGTTTGGCATATTCGTCGTTTGGCCGAAGGGTCGGGTAACTGGCAAATTGCGGGCATTCAACAATAGCATTACCGATAGTTAGGGGGTGACAAAAATGATATCGATGACTCAAAAGCATCGCTTGATAATGGCCGTTTTATCGTTGTCTTTGATCATGGCAGGCTGCTCAAAGCCCCCAGTCGAAATCGCTTCTGTCAAATTTATCGATACGTTAGATGGCGGTTCAGGAAACTTTGATCGCATGATTCAAATATGCTTCAAAGAACCTTTGTCCGCTGAGTATTATCACAAAGTTAAAATCATTACTCACCAGTCTTACAAGCTCGATGGGGGCAGTATGTTGCGACCTTTGGCCTCGGATCCTGGCAATAGGTGTCATTTGCGTAACCTATATAATTATATTCACCGCGGCTCTCCTTTGGGTGCGCGACAAATGATTAAAGACTATATGATACCCGGTAATATTAATCAGGTACTGATTCAGGTTTATAATGCAAAACCACAGGGTAAAGAATTGCCGATTGATGAAAAATTATTTAAAGACCTGTAAATAATTTGTATTAATTCATCCCATAATCTGCCCAGGCCTGGGCAAATTGACCGATAAAGCTTGAGGGCAAGGCCCTGATAAAGAGAATCTTGTGACTACACTATCCCCTCTACAATCGCTAGACTATGCTTATGGTCAGTCAGATGCTACAGCGAAGTTAAAAGCCGATCCAAGTGATTTTGATGTCACCGAGCAGATTGCCTATCCGTTGTCGGGGGCGGGTGAGCATCTTTGGTGTTGGGTGGAAAAGGTCGGACAAAACACCGACTGGGTGGCCAAACAAATCGCAAAATGGGCGGGTATTGCCCCCCGAGAGGTTGGGGTTGCAGGAAAAAAGGATCGCCAAGCGATTACCCGTCAGTGGATGAGTTGTCACCTTCCAGGGCGAGCCGATCCGGATACGGGCGCACTAGACGTGGCTGGCGTGCGCATTTTAAAGACAATACGCCATCACCGTAAATTGCAAACCGGTGGTTTATCAGGAAATCGTTTTCAATTAACCCTAAGAGAGATTAAGGCCGATCCAAAGGCGTTGGAAGATCGGCTAGAAACCGTTCGTCAAAATGGTGTGCCCAATTATTTTGGGGAACAGCGCTTTGGACAAGATTTTCAGAATTTG
>CBFHUY010000015.1:0-20683 GCA_965658885.1 Hydrogenovibrio sp. | reverse complement strand
GCCAAAGTGCAAAGAAATCGGACCCTAAATCAACAATTTTTTGAGGCGTATCTGGATGAAAGGCTTTGTGTTTTTTGCGTCTTTGTAGAATATTAATAATGCGTTTCAACACTTCCGCATTGGAGGTTCGACCACTTTCAATTAAGGCCTGCAAATATTCAAACTCCCAGCGACGGCGATTGATAGATCTGGTGCGACCGGTTTTTTCAACACCTTCACGGTCATTCGGCGCAGCGACCAGACTTTGTATATAAAAAGCAGGAATTCCTTGTAAGGTCATCATAATATTCTGAGAGCAAATAAAACGATCAACCTGCCATTGATCTGGCCCATTTGAATGATAGGTTTCTCTAAAAGCACTGAATAGCGCAATATTAATTTCATAAGGGGATTCACTGCCATCTTCATTGGTTTTGGTGGTCACAAATCCACCGAGTCGATGCATGCTGGTGATTAAGTCATCTACCTCTCTTTGCGGCAGAATGCCTTCAATCGGACGAACCCCTATCCCATCATGCGAAGCGGTAAAGTTTAAAAAAGTGCAGCCTGGCGGCGGCGCTTCTAACTGATTGGCCCAGTCGGTTAAATAGCGACCATCCCCACGGTGGAGTGCATGGAGCACTAAGGGGGCTAACGCAAACTGATAGACCATTTGTGCTTCATCTTGTTGACCAAAATAAGATAAATTTTCAAGATGGGGTACATTGGTTTCTGTCAGTAGGATACTGTCTGGGCTGACCACGGCCATGACTTCACGCAACAACTTAACAATGGCATGGGTTTCGGGTAAGTGAATAGAGGTGGTTCCCAGTTTTTTCCATAAAAAAGCGATTGCATCCAAACGAATAATGCGGGCACCCATATGCAGGTATTGGATCAGAATATCAATCATCTTCAATAAGACTTGAGGATTACTGAAATTAAGATCAATTTGATCGGCACTAAAGGTTGCCCAGACCATTTTACGACCCCTGTGGGTATAAGCGGGCACTAACAGCGGTGTATTTCGAGGTCGAGTGACATGAGAGATATCTTCTGTTCCCTCCATTTCAATAAAAAATGAATTGAATGGTTCAATATTGGCTTTATAGTCGGTAAACCATAAACTCTCTCTAGAAATATGATTAATGACTAAATCAAACATCAAATCATAATCGGTATTGATTTGAGCAATATTATCCCAATCCCCTAAATCTGGATTCACCTGAGTATAATCAATGACCGAAAAACCATCATCTGAACTATAGGGAAAAAAAGGAAGAATATGGATGGTAGAAATCGCATCTTTAATATGTAAATTCAGAAACTTGTGCAAGGTTGTTAAGGGCACTTCTTTTTCTGATGAAAAAGTATCACCATAGGTAATTAATACCGAATCTTCTTGAGACCAGCGACTGTTCTGAGTTGCGGCGGCTTTCTCAATAAAAGGCGCAAGCCGAGCTTCGATCTGCTCAAATGCAAACTGACTGGCTTCTAAAGAATAACAGTCGTTGAGCCTTTGTTTGATCTTGGCTAGATTCTCGTTCATATGATTACTTTCCTTTCTTCAATCAAAGAGGCTAAACCATCATTATTGATTGTCCATTTCGACGGCATCATAGATGTTTTCTAGAATATTTGGACAGGCACTCATGACACGATTCCAGTTTGGCATAAAGGGAATTTCACTTGGTGATTCCACAAAAGCCTTACCCGCTTCTAAAATATTGGCCGCAAATAACTCAATCACCTCTTCTTCACTGTGTAAATCCAGCCTCAATCCATTCATTTCCGCATCAAACGCATAAGATTCCAATTGATCTAGGGCAGTTCGGTAGTAGCGTGCGCGTATGGTTCTTAAGGTACTATTGGAAAATGAATGGCCACGAACCGCCAACTTCCGATAGAGTGATTTGGCAATATCCTGACTCATCCGAGACAAGCCAGTTTGTTTGTTCTCAAAAGAGACGTCTTGATGTTTATGGTCATACACATCTGCAATATCTACTTGGCAGATCCGGCGATTGGAATAGTTTTTAAGGACCTCTGAAAGCACACCGATTTCAAGCCCCCAGTCGGAAGGAATGCGCAATTCTTTTAAGCAATGAACATCCAGCGCAAACTCACCCGCTAACGGATAACGAAAACTGTCCAGATAGCTGAGTAAGTCATCCTGCCCAACCACCCCTTTTAGCGCACGTAATAATGGCGTTACCAATAACCGTGATGCCCTACCGTTCAGTTTTCCATCTGCATAGCGAGGGTAATAGCCTTTAGAAAACGCAAAGTTAAAAGTGGGATGAGCAACTGGATAGATCAAACGAGCTAACAACCCTCGTTGATACGTAATAACATCACAATCATGAAGGGCAACCACCTCTGCTTGATCCGATGCCAAAACATAACCAAAGCAATTCCAAACATTACTCCCCTTGCCTCTTTCCTTTGGCGCGAGTCCCTTTTGCTTCAGTTCAGCTAAAACCGATTGCATACGAGGACCGTCATTCCAAATAATGCGAGTCTGTTGCGGTAAGTCCGAAAAATAATCCTTGGCATAGGCAAATTGTTTAGCATTTGCTTGGTCTAGACCGATCACGATTTGGTTTAAGTAAGGGACCTGTTGCAATTCCGTAACAATCTGCTTCAGTGCCGGTCTTTCCAATTCGCTGAAAAGTGACGGTAAAATTAACCCCAACGGTTTCTTTTTAGCAAACTGACATAATTCGCCTTCTAAATCTTCAACAGGTCGATCCGTAATGTTATGAAAGGTGGTGACAGTGCCATTTTGAAAAAAATCACTCATAAGAGACGCTCCTCGCGTTGCGGTAGACTGGTTAACGGGCTTGGTGAGGCGATAGTCGGGTGTGCCAAAAGTTTTTCCATCGCCTCTAACCAACCTTCGGGTGCTGTTTTAGCTATTTTGAAATAGGAAGGGTAGTCAAATATTTTTGTGGGGTTATTGGGAATGACAATGGCATAATCCGCATAATCTAACATGTCACGGTCATTTTCACTGTCACCCAAAGCAACCACGACTTGAGAAGATGGCACGTCGTAAAATTGATTTAAGAGTACCTTCATGGCAGTCGCTTTATCGTGATGTCCCATCACATGATAAAAACGCCCACCCTGTTTTAAAGTGAGTTGGTGCTCTGCCAAGCGGCTTTTAAATGCGGCTAAATTTTCGTTACTGTCCAGCCAAAGAATCGGTTCTGAAGCTTCTCGCTCCACTGCCTTTAAGGCTTGAGTACTATGTAACTGTGTGTGATTCATCACTTCAGCAAGGGACCAATCCCCAAACCCTTCAAATTGCCAAGCGAACTCGGCTCGAAGCTGTTCCAAAACGGCTCGGATGTGGGTATAAGAAACCCCTAACTGAACTTTTTTAAAAGGTTCCTGATTACTGGAAATGCGCATGACCCCACCATTCTCAGCAATCATGGGCGTATTGAGCTCCAATTTATTTTGCCATTCTTCAAGTTCAGTTAACGTCTTACTAGAATTGAGAATGACTGGGATTTGTAATGACTTTAAGCGTTGTAAAATTGGTAATACCACTTTGTAGTCATAAGTGTGATGGTTTAACAAAGTGCCATCAAGATCTGTAAAGATAATCATCTAATACACCCTAATTTAATACGCTCTGAGGTTAAATCAAATTTAACCATAACAGCAAACAATATTGATAAAAAGCGATTTTAGAGCCAAGCGGTTTTTATTGATTATTTATCAATAAGATAGGATATAAAAAATAAAAATGAAAAATCTTAATGCACTATTATGTAAGCAAAAATGAATAATATAGGTGCAAAAATTTATAACAGTTCGGAAACGACTTTAAGGGCATCCGCAGTTTCTTTAACATCATGAACTCGGATTATTTTTGCCCCCTTTAACGATGCCAAGATAGCCGCAGCAACACTGCCAATCATCCTTTCTTCTGGCGGCACGCCACCCAATAAATCACCGATCATGGTTTTTCTTGAGACCCCCACTAACACTGGATAAGGTAATTCAACGAAGTCTTCTAAACTTTCGAATAATTCAACATTATGAGCCAGTTGTTTACCAAAGCCAAACCCTGGATCAATAATAATATTTTCTGCCAAAATGCCTTGATCAATACAAGATTTCGCTCTTTGCATTAAAAAGTTTCGCACCTCATCTGTTACGGAACCAGAATAACGGGGAGATTGCTGCATTGTTTCAGGGTTACCCTGCTTATGCATTAAGCAAACAGGAATGGTATGTTGCGCCAATAACGCCTGAGCACCAGGTGCTTGCAATGCATTAATGTCATTAATCATGTCAACTCCCAGCGCAATGGTTTCTGTCATGACTTCGGTTTTATAGGTATCAATTGAAATATAAGCATCACTATGGCTTCGAACCCATTCAATGACTGGAAGTACGCGATCCAATTCTTCATCTAAAGAGACCGGGGTGGCTCCTGGACGAGTTGATTCCCCACCAATATCAATGATATCCACGCCGGATGCATTCATGACATCCAGCTGACGTAATATGGTCTCATATTGGTTAAACTGCCCGCCATCTGAAAAAGAATCTGGGGTGACATTCAAAATCCCCATGAGTAAAGGGTGTTTATCGGGTTGCTGAAGAGCTTCGGTTAATGGCATTATCATTTTCTCTTAAAGGCAAAAAACACAAAACCCCCATAAATGGGGGCTTTAATTTCATCACAACATGAAACCCATACTAATGCAGTTTGGGTTCACCATTTTCGACAGAATCATCCGAACTAAGATCGGTTTTTACCTGATCTGATGCTGGCTCTGAGGCATTGGGAGGCGTTGAATCATCCTTTTCAGAAGAGCGATCTTGCCAATCCTTAGGTTCACCAGGATCTTCTCCTGCCATCAGTTTTTTAATTTGATCTGAATCAATGGTTTCATATTGCAACAGTGTCTCGGCCATTGCATGCAGTACAGAAAGATGATCGGTTAATATCTGTTCTGCTCTTTGGTAATTTCGATCAATGAATAAACGGATTTCCTCATCAATTTCCTTAGAAATTTCGCCAGAGACATTGGCATTTCGTGAAGTACCCATCAGACTTCCATTATCTTCCTCTTCATACATCAGCGGTCCAAGTTTTTCTGACAGCCCCCATTTAGTAACCATATTGCGGGCAATTTGCGTTGCACGCATAATGTCATTACTGGCACCGGTGGTTACCGCTTCTTTGCCAAAGATCATTTCTTCAGCAATTCGTCCACCATAAAGACTGGATAACTGGCTTTCGAGTTTACGCTTACTGTAACTATAAGAGTCTTCTTCAGGCAAATACATGGTCACCCCTAACGCACGACCCCGAGGCATGATACTCACTTTATAGACGGGATCATGTTCTGGAACGATATAACCAACAATGGCATGCCCTGCTTCGTGATACGCTGTCAATTTACGCTCATCTTCGCTCATGACCATGCTCTTGCGCTCAACGCCCATTAGGATTTTATCTTTGGCCTTTTCAAAGTGCTTTTGAGTCACCACACGATCATTTTCTCTTGCAGCAAATAACGCCGCTTCATTCACCAAGTTGGCTAAATCTGCCCCAGAAAAACCTGGCGTACCACGTGCGATAACAGCCGGTTCGACATTTTCTGACATAGGTACTTTTCTCATATGTACCTTAAGGATTTGCTCACGGCCTCTGACATCGGGCAGGCCAACCGTTACCTGTCTATCAAAACGTCCTGGGCGCAATAACGCAGGGTCTAAAACATCGGCGCGGTTGGTTGCGGCAATGACGATCACCCCTTCATTACCTTCAAAACCATCCATTTCAACCAACATCTGGTTCAGCGTTTGCTCACGTTCATCGTTACCGCCGCCCATTCCTGAGCCACGACTCCGCCCAACCGCATCAATTTCATCGATAAAGATAATACAAGGTGAATGGGCTTTTGCTTGTTCAAACATATCTCTGACACGAGAAGCACCAACCCCAACAAACATTTCGACGAAATCAGAACCAGAGATACTAAAGAAAGGTACCTTGGCTTCACCCGCAATCGCTTTGGCTAATAAAGTTTTCCCTGTCCCTGGTGGTCCCACCATTAAAACCCCACGCGGAATATTGCCGCCCAAGTTTTGATATTTTTCTGGGGCTCGAAGAAAGTCAACAATCTCACCGACTTCTTCCTTGGCTTCATCTGCACCGGCGACATCATCCAAAGTTACTTTGACTTGGTCATCACTGAGCATGCGAGCTTTACTTTTCCCAAATGACATAGGCCCACCTTTGCCGCCCATACCACCGCTCATCGAACGCATGAAGAAAATCCAAATGGCGATTAACAATAACATTGGGAACCAGGAAATAAAAATCTGCATCAGCAAACTTTGTTTTTCAGGTGGGTTTGCAACGACTTTAACGTTATTGTTTAATAAATCGCCCATTAGCCCTGCATCGCCTGGGTTGTAAGTGGTAAAAGCTTTACCATCGGAATAGGCTCCACGAATGGTGCCGCCTTCAATCGCAACTTCACTCACAACACCACTTCGAACTTGATCAATGAAGTCCGAATAGGCCACTTGCGACGAGCCACCCATGAATTTTTGTCCACTAAAATGATTAAAAATGGACAACATCACTGTCGCAACTACGATCCAAATTAAAATGTTTTTTAACATATCATTTTTCATAATCCACCTTTGGAATCCGTCTATATCGAGCCTTTTAAGGGCTTTTATATTTAAATTAAGAGTGCTACTTTAACACAAAACCCGTGTTGAATAACCCTTTGAACATTGAGGAGTCCTGACTCATATACCGTCAGTTCTCATGATTTCTTTCCTAAAGCCAGCAAATAAACCTCTGTACTGCGTGGGCGAGAAGCTTTTGGTTTGCGCACAACCACTTTAGTATAGTCTTGTCGAAGCGTTTTCAAGAGCGCATCATACCCTTCTCCCTGAAAGACCTTCATTAACAAGGTTCCATTGGGTTTCAAAACTTGTTGTGCCAAATCCATACTCAGCTCAACCAAGTACATAGACCTTGGCATATCGATGCCTTTATTGCCTGTCATATTCGGCGCCATATCCGACATGACTAAATCCACTTCTCGGCCATCTAGGGCGGTAATTAACGCATTATAAACCGAGTCGTCCTGAAAGTCGCCCTGGATAAAGGTCACACCAGCATAAGGTTCAACCGGTAAAATATCCAACGCAAAAACTTGTCCATTGGTGCCGATTTTTTGTGCGGTCCATTGAGACCAGCCGCCTGGTGCTGCACCCAAATCAACGACCGTCATCCCCGGCTGAAATAATTTATCTTTTTCATCCATTTCTTGTAGCTTATAAATAGCTCGAGAACGCCAACCTTCTTGCTTGGCTTTGTTGACATAATAGTCATCAAAATGTTCTTTAAGCCAACTGCTACTTGATTTACTTTTTGCCATATTCTTTAAATCACTTTGTATTCTTTTAGAACTGTGCTATAAATTAGCGCTTTAAAACATAACGCACAATTTTGGAAACACCATGTCAGATAAAAACGCTCTTTCAAATACTCAAAAACGCTTTTTAAAGGGGATTGCTCACGGCTTAAACCCGGTTATCTTAATCGGTGCCAATGGTTTAACTGAGGGTCTTATGAAAGAGCTTGAAAAATCTCTAGCCCATCACGAATTACTTAAAATCAAAATTGCGTCTGCTGAAAGAGAAGATCGTAAAGAAATTGTTGAAACCATTGTTCGCCAAACTCAATCCCAATTAGTGCAATCCATTGGCAAGGTAGTGGTGATTTATCGCCAAGCCAAAGAACCTTTATTACAACTCCCTAAATAATCGATAATCTAAAGATTAAAGAAGCGCTAAACCACGTTGTAAATCAGCTTGAATATCTTTCAGGCTTTCAAGCCCAACTGAAATTCGAATTAAATTATCAGTAATGCCCGCTTTTTGCTTCGCTTCGGGTGACACTCGAGCATGGGTGGTGGTTGCCGGATGGGTAATACTGGTTTTCACATCGCCCAAATTGGCGGTTATGGATAGCATCTGGGTTTGATCGATGACTTTCCAAGCCGCTGCCTGATCACCTTTCACTCTAAAAGACAGTAAGCCACCAGCACCACTTTGTTGCGTTTGCGCCAAGTCAAATTGAGGGTGAGAAGCCAGGCCTGGGTAAAAAACACGTTCGACAGCCGGATGTGACTCTAACCATTCGGCCAGCTGTTGCGCTTGTCGGCAATGCGCTTCCATTCGAATAGAAAGGGTTTCTAAACCTTTTAAAAACACCCAAGCGTTAAAGGTACTCATGGTCGGCCCTGCTGTTCTTAAAAACCCGCGAACCGCCTCTTCAATAATAGATTCCGGCCCAACGACAGCCCCACCCACCACACGACCTTGACCATCTAAGAACTTGGTTGCCGAATGAATGACAATATCCGCACCCAACTGCAATGGTTGTTGCAAGACAGGAGTACAAAAACAGTTATCGACCACCAATAAAATCGAATGCTGATGCGCCAAATCGGCCAAAGCACGAATATCGGCCACTTCAGTTAATGGATTGGAAGGCGTTTCCAAAAAGAACGCTTTCGTTTTGGAGTTAATGGCGTCTGCCCAACTGGCCAAATTCGTCTGTTCAACAAAAGTCACTGCGACACCAAACTTTTGTAGGTACTTTTCAAATAAGACTTTAGTGGTGCCGAACACGCTTTGTGAAGAAACAATGTGATCGCCCGCTTCTAGCATTCCCATAAAGGTTGATAAGATAGCCGCCATACCAGAAGACGTCGCAACACAGCTTTCCCCTCCTTCCAGATGTGCTAACCGTTTTTCAAAGGTTCTAACCGTTGGGTTGGTAAAGCGTGAATAGACATTCCCCTCTTCTTTTCCGCTGAATCGATCTGCCGCTTGTTGAGCAGAGTGATAACGAAAGCTGGAGGTTGGAAAAATCGCTTCAGAATTCTCTTGTTCTGGGGTTTGATCATAGCCTGAGCGAATCGCTAGGGTTGCTAAATCAAATGGATCAGTCATCGGAAGCTCCATTATAAATACCGACAGACTCTTGCCCAACCAAAGCTTGCTTTGATTGCGCATCATCATTTCGAGAAACATCAATTGAGGTTAAATATTCTGCAGTAATATCACCGGTGACATAAACACCACTAAAACAAGAAGTATCAAATTCATTGATGTTTTTGTTACCCTGTCCAACCGCCTCAATCAAATCATCCAATTTTTGATAGAACAAACGATCCGCGCCAATATAATCGGCAATCTCATCAATACCGCGACCATTGGCTACCAGTTCACTGGCACTGGGCATATCGATACCATATACATAGGGATAGCGCACTTCAGGTGCTGCTGAAGCAAAATAGACATTTTTAGCACCCGCATCTCGTGCCATTTGCACGATTTCGCCCGATGTGGTTCCGCGGACAATTGAATCATCCACCAACAAAATATTTTTACCTTCAAACTCTAAAGGAACCGGGTTCAGCTTTTGACGAACCGATTTTTTACGGTGTTTCTGACCCGGCATAATAAAGGTCCGTCCAATATAGCGGTTTTTAATAAACCCTTCTCGATACGGCTTCCCGAGCTTATCAGCAAGCTGTAAGGCTGAAGTACGACTGGTATCTGGAATCGGCATCACCACATCGATGTCATTATCCGGCCAGGTTTCTAAAATCTGTTCTGCCAATTTTTCACCCATTCTTAAACGGGATTTATAAACTGAAATATCGTCAATCATTGAATCGGGTCGTGCAAAATAAACGAACTCAAATATACAGGGACTGTATTGTGGGTTTTCAGCACATTGCTTAAATTGAATTTCATTATTTCCGGTAATCACCACCGCTTCACCGGGCGCCAAGTCTTTCATGATTTCAAATCCAGCGGCATCCAAAGCAACACTCTCTGAGGCCACCATATAATCAGTACCGAGTTCGGTCACTCTTTTGCCAACTACGACCGGACGCAATGCAAACGGGTCTCGGAAAGCAAATAAACCGATACTTGGAATAATCCCAACGGCCGCATAACCCCCTCTGACACGTTTATGAACCCGCTGAATCGCGTTGAAGATATCCTCCGCATCAATAAATAGCTTCTTTTGTTGCATCAACTCATGGGCAAAAATATTGAGTAACACTTCGGAATCGGAGTTGGTATTTAAGTGGCGTAAATCTTGTTGGTAGATTTCTTTACTCAGCTGGTCGGCATTGGTTAAATTGCCATTATGTCCCATTGCGATGCCATAAGGCGAGTTCACATAAAAAGGTTGTGCCTCAGCGCTTGATGAGGAACCCGCTGTTGGGTAACGAACATGGCCAATCCCGCTATTACCGATTAAATCACGCATATGGCGTGTTCTAAAAACATCCTTGACCATCCCATTATCTTTGCGTTGATAGAGACGTCCGTTTGCGCAGGTAACGATACCCGCGGCATCTTGACCGCGATGTTGCAAAACCGTTAAAGCATCATAGATTTCTTGATTAACAGGTGAGTTTGATACGATTCCAACAATCCCGCACATGATGAGTTATCTCCGATTAATGTACCCAAACTTGCATAACAGCCTTAAGCGCATTGGGTAAGCGCTTAAGTTTTATAAAATCTATACCGTAACAAAAGCGTAACCACTATAGAGTTTACGCGCTTCATCACTTATTTACGTTTTTAAACTGCCCTTTTATCAAAATAGACTCAATCCGTAACAGTTGATTTAATCTTGCTTGATCCTTGAGGGCGATTGATTGATCTTGATAAGGTCCTACTCGAACGGAATAATAGCCATTTTTCGGAAAGAACTTAACGAAGGCATCATAGTCATATTTTAAGCGTTCTTTTAAGGCGTTTGCCGTGGCCTCTGTCCGATACGCTACCAGTTGAATCACCCAATTCGCCTTTTGCGCTTCAGCAGGAGCGGCTGATTTTGGCAGTGTTGTTTTAGCACGGGTGCTGTCTTTAACCGTTTGACTGTCCTCTTTCTTTGAAGATGACTTTTCTGGTTGTGGCGTTTCCACCTTTTTAACGGGCACATCGCTCTCTTTTGCAGTCTGCATCACTTGAGAAGCAGGTGATTGATCCGTTTTTTTTGCTGGTAATGCAAATGGCTTTTCAATGAGTACCGATTGGCTTTCGGGTTCATTCACCGCTTGATCAGGATCAAAATTAACCGGGTGGCTGTACCAAGTGGGCACAATAATGACCATTAATCCCAGCCAAAAGAAAGCACCTGTTAAACGGTATTTAACAGAGGTGTTTTCATATTGTGATTCTGAATCATCCATTATTCAACGTTGCCAGTGTTTGAGATACGGTTAAAAAAGAGCCCCATGCTAATACCGGCATAGGCGACACCTGTTTTGCTGTCAAAACGGCCTCTTTTATGGTCGCGCATTTTACAATATTCTGAGCCAAAACGCCTGCTTGTTGTAATGAATCTGTCAAGTGTTGCAAAGATGCACTTCTCGGTTCCAACAGATCAGCAATATACCAGGTACGAATATAGGGGGATAAAGCCCGAATCATCGGCTGAATATCCTTGTCGACTAATGCGGAAAAAACCGCTACCATCGGTTGAGCTTGTGTTTCTAAGAAGTCGGCCAATGCGTTTGCGGCTTGCGGATTATGTGCCACATCCAGCCACCAGGTTTGTTGTTCAATAGACACGGCCTGTAACCGACCTGGATGTTGGGTTTGTTGCAAACCTAAGGCAATAGCGGTTTGGGAAACGGGGAATGTTTGTTGCAAACTGGCAATAACGGCGACCGCACCTGCTGCATTTTGATATTGAAAGTCCCCTAATAAAGCCGGTCTCGGTAGATTCTCATAGGATGAAAGTTGACTGGACTCCGCCGTTAAAAATGACCAGGCCTGGTCATTTTTTTCAATCCAAAAGTCCTTATTGAAACGGTTTAACGGGACCTGGTTTGCTTGTGCATACTGAACTAAACGGTTAGGAACATCTGGGTCAGAGCAAATGCAGGGATGTCCACTTCGCATAATGCCTGCTTTTTCCAATGCAATCTGGTTAAGGTCACTGCCTAGCCAATCTTCATGATCAAGACCAATCGCGGTGATTAACGCGATATCCGCATCCAATAAATTGACGGCATCTAAGCGCCCGCCCAACCCCACTTCTAAAATCACTAAGTCCAATTTGGATTGAAAAAACAACCATAAAGCTGCCAAAGTGGCATATTCAAAGTAAGTGAGTTTAATACCGTCTCGAAGCGACTCAATGGTTTTAAAGGCTTCAATAATTTCTAGGTCTGTGGCAAGCCGCCCTTGAAGTCGAATACGTTCATTAAAGCAAATAATATGGGGAGAACTATAAACCCCAACTTGATAGCCAGCTGCTTCATAGATCGCTGCCAGCATGGCGACGCTGGACCCCTTGCCATTGGTTCCGGCAACGGTGATCACCGGCGTTGGGAAAGGCAACAAGCCCAGTTTTACGGCCACCGCTTGAACCCGTTCAATGCCCAGGTCAATTTCTGTAGGATGCATTGCCAACAACCAATCTAGCCAATCGGCTAAATGCAAAGTTGTTGGCATCGCAGTTGAGGTTGACTGACTGTTCACCCAGGTTTAAGCAGGCTTTTTAAGTAACATACGGCAAATGGAGGCTAATTCACGACTCAAATGATGGCGGTGAACAATACGGTCTATCGCACCATGTTCTAATAAAAACTCACTGCGTTGAAAGCCTTCAGGCAGCTTTTCACGTACGGTTTGCTCAATGACTCTCGGGCCAGCAAAACCAATTAGCGCTTTGGGTTCGGCGATATTTAAATCTCCCAACATCGCAAAACTGGCAGAAACACCGCCCATCGTTGGGTCAGTCAACACCGAAATAAATGGCAACTTTTCCGCTCGCAAACGTCCCAAAGCGGCACTGGTTTTGGCCATCTGCATTAATGAAAAAAGCGCTTCCTGCATACGCGCGCCACCACTGGCGGAGAACACAATCAGAGGACAGCGCAATTCAATCGCCTTATTAACGGCCCTGACAAATTTTTCACCCATGACGGAACCCATGGAGCCGCCCATAAACTTAAATTCAAATGCACCAGCAACCACATCCAACCCTTGGATTTTACCGGTCATCGTAACAAACGAATCTTTTTCCCCAGTGGCCTTTTGAGCTTGAGCAATACGCGTCTTATAGGGTTTAATGTCTTTAAATTTTAATGCATCAACCGGTGTGACATCAGCGTTGATTTCAGTGCCGGTGCCTTCGTCAAAAAAGGTTTCTAAACGCTGGCGTCCACCCAATCGCATATGATGGTCACATTTTGGGCAAACTTCTTGATTGCGCGTCACCTCTGAACGATATAACGTGCTTTCACATTTGGGACACTTGGTCCATAATCCTTCAGGAACGTTTTTTTTGCGATCCGTTACCTGTTTGATACTGGGTAAAATTTTTTCAAACCAACTCATGTTTTTCTCCAAAGTAGCCGTTTGTTTAAGTCCCTAATAAAATTTAGGTCTCTGCATCAGCTCGATCGATTGCTTCTCTAAATTCGCGCATTTTATCATTTAAATGCTGTTGTATATCTGATAATTGTGATTCAGCATGCTTTTCAATAATAGAAACCAACGCAGACCCAACAATCACCGCATCGGCTAACTGTGCCATTTGATAGGCGGTTTCACCATCACGAATCCCAAAACCAATTGCCACTGGCATCGCCACTTTTTGTTTTAGATGTGCAACATGCTGAGCCACATCCGCCACATCAATCTGATTCGAGCCAGTTACCCCTTTCAATGAAACGTAGTAAACAAAGCCACTGCCTTTTTCGGTGACTGCCGCTAAACGACTGTCGGGCGTGGTGGGCGATACTAAGAAAATCCGGTGTAAATCGGCTGATTGCAACTGCGCAAAATAGCCTTCCGATTCTTCAGGGGGCATATCCACTGTCAAGACAGCATCCACCCCAGCTTGCTGAGCGGCTTTTGCAAAGTCCGCGCCTCCCATGGCTTCAATCGGATTTAAATAACCCATTAAAATAATGGGCGTCTGCGAATCGGTTTTGCGAAATTCGGCGACCATGGATAGAATTTGTCTTAAGTTGACTTGATGCACCAATGCGCGTTCCACTGCTTTCTGAATCACAGGGCCATCCGCCATTGGATCAGAAAAAGGTACCCCTAGTTCAAGCATATCAGCACCGCTCTCAACCAGGCCATGCATGAGTGAAACCGTCATTCCAGGATGAGGATCCCCGGCAGTGATATAGGGAATTAAAGCCGTTTTATTAGCCGACTTCAAGGCAGCTAAAGTTGTGTCAATTCGATTCATGTTAAAATTCAAACCCTTCAATTTTGGCAATGGTATTCATATCCTTATCTCCGCGACCCGAGAGGTTAACAATAATCGTTTGCTCAGGTGATAAGGTCGGTGCCAATTTGGTGGCATAGGCCAACGCATGACTACTTTCCAATGCCGGAATTATCCCTTCCATTCGAGTTAAGTCACGGCATCCTTGCATGGCTTCGTCATCATTAATGGCAACATAATTCACACGGCCGATATCCTTTAACCAAGCATGCTCTGGACCGACACCGGGATAATCCAGCCCGGCCGAAATGGAGTGGGTCGGCATGATTTGACCATTTTCATCTTCCATTAAATAAGTTCGGTTACCATGTAACACGCCGGGCTTGCCTTGGCATAAGGGCGCAGCATGTTGGCCTGTTTCTAATCCATGACCAGCAGCTTCGACTCCAAAAATCTGTACCTTTTCATCTGGCAAAAAATCATAAAACAGGCCGATCGCATTAGAGCCCCCGCCAACACAGGCAATTAACGCATCAGGAAGTTTGCCTTCTTTTTCCAGATGTTGCTGTTTGGCTTCACGCCCAATAATGGCTTGAAAGTCTCTTACCATCGCCGGATAAGGATGGGGGCCGGCAACTGTGCCAATAATATAAAAAGTATCATCAACATTGGTTACCCAGTCACGCATGGCTTCATTTAACGCGTCTTTTAAAGTGCGCGTACCGGATTCCACAGCAACCACTTGCGCGCCCAACATCTTCATTCGAGCCACATTCGGTGCTTGGCGTACCACATCTTCAGCGCCCATATAAACCACACATTCCAAACCTAAACGAGCCGCAACCGTGGCACTGGCAACGCCATGCTGCCCCGCACCCGTTTCGGCAATAATGCGGGTCTTGCCAAGTCGCTTCGCCAATAACGCTTGGCCAATGGTATTATTGATTTTGTGCGCACCCGTGTGATTTAAGTCTTCACGTTTTAAATAGATTTTAGCGCCGCCCAAAGACTCCGACCAACGTTTGGCAAAATATAAAGGACTGGGACGACCCACATAATCTTGAAAATCTTGAGTCAATTCTGCAAGAAAATCAGCATCATTCTTTAGTTGGTTATACTGTTCATTCAAGGTTTCCAACGCCGACATCAGGGTCTCAGGCGCAAAAATGCCGCCATAGATACCAAAGTGACCGTGAATATCCGGGTATTGCGAATAATCTATACTCATACTCATCCTATCGTTTTAGATCGTTATGGCCGTCTCAATACCGGCACTACTCTCAATTTGCTCATCATCTGTTTGACTCAAGCTTGTTGTTGAGCTTGATTAATAAAGGCTGCTATTTTGGCTGCCGATTTTTTACCAGGGTGTTGCTCCACGCCACCACTGACATCAACGGCCCAAGGTTGAACCTGTTGAATGGCCTGTGCAACATTTTCAGCGGTTAAGCCCCCAGCTAAAATAATGGGTAAGTCAATCTCTGCGCGCTTTTCAGGCGTAACCCAGTCCCAATTAAAGACTTCTCCTGTCCCGCCTGCAACCCCTTTTTTGTAGGTATCCAAAAGCAACCCTTGACTCGTAGCAAAGTCACTGGCTAAACGGACTAAATCCGTTTCTGGTTGCATCGGCACGGCTTTAATATAGGGTCGATTAAATTGCTCACAAAACGCCGCCGACTCCTGACCGTGAAATTGCAATAGGTCAATCCCCAGCGTGTCAATCGCCTGTTGTACCGCATCGGCACTGGGATTGACAAACAATCCAGTCCGAGTAATAAACGGGGGTAAGGCGTTAAAAATCGCCCAGGCCTGGTTAATTTTGACGGCGCGGGGGCTCTTATCGTAAAAAACAAACCCTAAGGCATCCGCACCCAATTGAGCAGCACAAAGGCCATCTTCAACCGAGGTAATTCCGCAAATTTTGACACGCGTTCTGTGCATTACAAATTTGACCCTTGCCATAACAAACGATTGAGTGATTGTTGTGGAATCTTAAATTCTGCTGGATAAATGGCATTGACAAAATATAACCCTGCTGCGGGTGCCGTGACGCCCGCTTGCGTTCGATCGCCTTTCGACAATAAATCGGCTATCCAATCGGCTGATTTCTCCGCTCGACCAACAACCATTAAGCTGCCAACGATATTGCGAACCATGTGATGTAAAAAAGCATTGGCTTGAATATCGACAAACACAAAATCCTGTTGACGCGTGACCGAAATGGATTGAACCTCACGTTTCGCATGTGCGGCCTGACAGCCAGCGGCTCGAAATGCAGAGAAGTCCTGCTCACCAACCAACGCTTGAGCTGCTAAATGCATTTGCTGTTCATTCAACGCTCGCCCTTCCCATGTAACACGGTCGGCTAAGATCGCCGAATGAACGGGGCGATTGAAAATCACATAGCGATACTGTCGCGCCTGAGCGGAAAACCGAGCATGAAAATCCTCGGCAACGGGCAAAGCCCAAGTCACCCGAATATCGTTTGGCAACTGGGTGTTAACGCCTTGAACCCAAGCTCGCATCGGCCGTTGTGACTCACTGCAAAAATGCGCCACTTGGCCAATGGCATGAACTCCGGTATCCGTACGACCCGCACAATGCAAGCTAATAGGCTCATTCGCGATATTCGATAATGCCTGTTCCAACTTTTGTTGGACTGAAATGCAATGACGTTGAAATTGCCAGCCACAATAGGCCGTACCTTGATACTCAATACCAATCGCGAATTTTGACGGCATCCGCTTAAATATGGTTTTGAATTAACAGCTCGGCAATTTGCACCGTATTGGTGGCTGCCCCTTTACGCACATTATCGGCCACAACCCATATATTCAAGCCATTTTCAAAAGAGATGTCTTCACGAATTCGCCCGACATACACAGGGTTGGTATCCGCTGCATCGGTCACCGCTGTCGGATAGCCCCCATCCTCATGCTCGTCAATTAACACGATGCCTTCTGTTTTCTTAAATAACGCTTTGGCTTCTTCAGCCGTTATTTTTTGCTTGGTTTCGATATGAATCGCTTCGCTATGACCATAAAAAACCGGAACTCTGACGGCGGTTGGGTTCACCTTAATCGTGTCATCTTCCATGATTTTATTGGTTTCCCAAACCATTTTCATTTCTTCTTTGGTATAGCCATTCTCTTGGAAAACATCAATTTGCGGAATACAGTTAAAAGCAATTTGTTTCGGATAAACATTACATTCAACCGGTTTCATATTGAGTAAATTGGCTGTTTGAGTTGCCAATTCTTCAATCGCTTCTTTACCGGATCCTGAAACGGCCTGATAGGTACACACATTAATACGGCTAATACCCACCGCGTCTTGAATCGGTTTTAAAGCCACCAACATTTGAATGGTTGAACAATTCGGGTTGGCAATAATCCCTCTGTTTTTATACCCAATAACCGCACCTGGATTGACTTCAGGCACCACTAACGGAATATCATCGTCATAGCGAAATTCTGAGGTATTATCCACCACGATGCATCCTGCTGCCGCTGCCTTAGGAGCATATTCTCTAGAAATAGACGCGCCTGGAGAGAAAAGACCAATTTGAACTTTTGAAAAATCAAAGGTTGCCAAATCTTCAATTTCAATCCAATGGCCTCTAAACTCTAATTTTTTGCCTGCTGAACGGCTGCTGGCCAGTAAATGTAAATTTCCAACGGGAAAGTTTCTTTCTTCCAATACTTTTAAAATGGTTTCACCAACGGCACCGGTTGCACCAACAACGGCGATATCATACTGTTTTGTCATTTTGATTCCTTTTGCTTTTCTTCAGGCTGGGGTGTGACATCAGACTTTGTTTCACTTGCTGGCGCAGCATGTGATTTTTCAAGTCTTTGTAAAAATTCTGAAATGGCTTGAGGCGTATTTTTTTGCTTCTCAATTTCCGGGAAACTGACCACCAAACCGCCTTCTGTTAATTCACGACTTTCACCGATGAATCGACCGCCTGACTCGATCATCATTTCACCACAGATCACTTCTCCTAGAACTTTCCCTGTAGACAAAATATCAATGCTTTCGCAAGCGACTTTCCCTTCAAGAGCGCCACTGACCACAATGGTTTTGGCTTTGACTAACCCGGTAACCGAGCCTTCATTTCCAATCGAAACATCGTAATCGGTTTCAACGATACCTTCAACGCAACCATCGATATGTAAAGTGCCATCAAGGCCTTTAATTTCACCAATTATTTTACATCCCGGAGCGATAATTGTTTTTCCACCCGCTGCACGCGTTCTTGAATCATTTGACTTAAAGATCCCCATGGCACCCCTTTTACCTCTTTAAAAATTTCATCATAATTTTTTAAATTCCAGTTGATGAAAGCCACTGGATTTAATTTCCGTTGAACAAAGCTAATTTCATAATGTAAATGTGGCCCGGAAGAAAGTCCAGAGGACCCAATTTCACCAATTAAGGTTCCTTTGCGAATCACCTGTCCGGTTTTGACATGCAATTTACTCATATGCCCGTAAAGCGTTTTAAAACCATAATCATGCGAAATAATCACCAAACGACCATAACCACTTTGCTTGTGATAACCCGCATACTCGATCGTACCGTTTGCGGTTGCAATGACACCATCACCATATTTACCACGATAGTCAATCCCGCGATGGAACTCTCTTGACCCTTTTACTGGGTGTGTTCGCCATCCATAGCTACTGCTCACCCCATTACAGGTTTTAACAGGGCGATCATTGGGAATATCCTCTAACATCACTTGCTTTTCCAGTGTCGTTAATTGGGCAATTTTAACCCGATCTAACACCAAAGCGTCTTCATCCGACTCAACGCCAATTAAGTCTTCAAGCCCTTTTAAGGTTTGATCCAAAAATTGGATTTGTTTGGACTTGGTATCCAGTTCTTCTTGAATTTTATGTTTCTCTTTTTCGAGAAGATAATAGGCTTGTTCCCGTTTTTCCAATACCTCATTGTATTCAGCTTGAGCGGAAATGCGATTATTTTCAATGGCGACAATTTCTTGATTTAACCACCAAATAATGACGGCAGAGCTGGCTAACATCAAAATGATAAACAGCACCACAAACAATGCAAACTTGCGCATGAATTGTTTAAATGAAAAATGGCGTGAACCATGAACATCACTAATGGTAATGGTAAAGTGATTCTTCATTCGATGTGGCACTTTTGAAAGCTTCTCATTAGACTTTAATCAACTTCACTTATAACTCAGCAACAACCGCCGATCCCATTTCAGAGGTGGACACTTTTTGCAGACCTTCAGACCAGATATCCCCAGTTCTAAGCCCTTTATCCAACACACGACTGACTGCATTTTCAATACGAACAGCCAAATCCTCTCGACCCAAACTATACCGTAACATCATGGCCGCTGATAAAATGGTAGCCAGTGGGTTCGCAATATTTTGTCCCGCAATATCTGGCGCTGAGCCATGACTGGGTTCATACATCCCTTTGTTATTGGCATCCAGTGAGGCAGACGCTAACATTCCAATCGACCCAGTCAACATAGAGGCTTCATCTGACAAAATATCGCCAAACATATTGCCCGTCACCATCACATCAAATTGTTTTGGATTTAACACCAACTGCATGGCCGCGTTATCAACATACATGTGTTGAACTTCAACCTCAGGATAGTCTTTCGCAACCTCATCAACCAGTTCGCGCCAAAGTTCGGTCACTTCCAATACATTCGCCTTATCAACTGAGCACAAACGTTTATTACGTTTCATGGCCGCATCAAATGCCACATGCGCTATGCGTTTGATCTCGGATTCAGAATAGACATAGGTATTAAACCCTTGACGTTCACCATTATCGAGCTGACGAATGCCTCTCGGTTGACCAAAATAAATACCACCAGTTAGCTCACGCACAATCAAAATATCCAATCCTGCGACAACTTCTGGTTTTAAGGTTGAAGCATCGGCAAGTTGCGGAAACAAATAAGCAGGACGTAAATTGGCAAACAATTCCAAATTTGAGCGCAAGGCTAGTAATCCCTTTTCAGGGCGAACAGAAATATCCAACGATTCCCACTGATAACCACCAACAGCCCCTAATAAAATCGCATCGGCCTGTTTTGCCTTCTCCAAGGTTGCGTCTGCTAAAGGCACACCATGCACATCATAAGCCGCTCCGCCCACGAGGTCTTCGGTCATTTCAATGTCTAGACCATCTGCCTGTAATGCCGTTAAAACTTTAACCGCTTCTGCTGTAATTTCAGGGCCAATACCATCACCTGGCAAAATTAAAATCTGTTGGGTCATTAATCCGTCTCTTTTTTTCTTAATTGATAAAGGGGTTATTCTGCTGCAAAAAGCCAAGGGTTTTTCGCTTTATGCGCTACTTCAAAGGCTTCAATTTCATTTTGATGCTGTAATGTTAAACCAATATCATCTAAACCGTTTA
>CBFHUY010000014.1:0-21155 GCA_965658885.1 Hydrogenovibrio sp. | reverse complement strand
TGCTGGGTTGAAAGCTTTCGCATAGAGTAAGTCTTGTCCTTGAGAAATATGAACATAGCCTTGTTCCAAGTTTGGTGTATTTTGTTTAATAATGGCGATTAAATCATATTGTACAACCAGTGCCCCTTGCGTGGTGTTGTAATATTCAATAGGTGAAATGACATACAGAAATCCATTTTCAATAAAATAAGACGTCTGACTCATCGCCAAAGCGGTACGCAGGTAAGGAGAGTGGTTGTATTGAATCACGCTTTGTTTTGTTTCAAAAATCGGTTGGCCATCATAGTCCAGTAAACTGACGGCTAGAGTATCTTGATGATGCATAAAGTTGCTAATCAATGTCGGTAGATATTGATAGCGGCCAGTGCTATCGGTGAGCGCATTTACGACCAATTTATTTTTTGCCAGTTGGAGCGTGTGTTCAATCAAATGGCTCATACTTTGTTCCAGACGGTGATGCAGGGTATCTGCCTGGTTGATATAGTAGGCTTTTCCTTGAGAATCCATCTGTTGATAAGTTTGCAAAGTCGCTATGGTGGTAATAATCAATATGCCGAACAGCACCAGCAGGTTAATCATCCACACAATACGGTTGTGAATGCCTTTCTGGTGGGGTGTTTTTTTAATAAAAGCAAACGATGGCATTGACTATTGACCCTCTCTCTCAGTTTTAACCAATTTGCCATCCGGCATCAATTTGACGATAAAAATATCCTGTTCATCAAGCGCATCGTGATTATCGGTCGAAAATGCCTGTGAATAAAGTTTAAGCGCTCCTTGATGCGGTGGGAGGTTTTCGAGGGCTTGTTTAAGGGCTTCCCCCTCGGTCGACTTTGCAGTATTGACCGCTAAAGCGAGGAGCTTGACCAGGTCATAGGCTTGTATCATGCCACTGGTGGCATAGGGTGCGTCAACCGTCTTATACGTCTGTAAATAGTGTTTCCATAATGGAGCCGCTTGAGGCAGGTCTGAAGCTGTCCAGGTTTGCAGTAAATGAAGGTTGAGTTTGGGGAATAAGGACTGGGTTTGATTAAAAAAGTCACCACCGGCGATGCCCCAATGCGAAATAATGGGAAGCAGGGCGTCATATTGGTTGAGCGTTTTGACCAACCCAGTTGCCTCGAGCGAGTTAGCGACTAAAATGATGGAATCAACCTCAACTTGTTTTAGCTGAGGAATAATCGAATCAAACTGTTGTTGACCTCGATTTAAGGTGATTTCCAATGGGATCGTCATCGACTTTTCAGCAAGGCGGTTTTTGATTCGTTCCAGATTGCTGCGTCCCCAAATCGAGTTTTCGACAATCACCGCCGTTGATGTATAGTGCTGAGCTGCAAAATCGGCCAGCTTTTTAGCACCAATGCGATCGTTAATGGATAACCGAAATAGGTAATCATGATTTTCATCTAGCTGAGTGAGTTCTGAAGCGGTAGCCCAAGGGATTAAATAGGGTATTTTCAATTGATTGATTAAAGGGCGTTCGGCCATTACCACCGCACTATGCAAACCACCCATGACCGCAATCACCGCTTTTTCATTAGCCAGGTGTTTTAAGTTTTCTTGCCCTCGGCTAGCAAGGGTTCGGTGATCCATCGGCAGGAGTACCAGTTCCTTACCTAATAGACCACCATTGGCATTGATTTCGGCAATGGCCAGTTCCATGCCACGTTTGATAGCAAGCCCTGCTTGGGGTGCTTCAGCAGAGAGATCGGCATTTAGGCCAATGGCCAGTTTATTGGGCATTGTTAATGCATATTTCTGATTCAAGTACGTTTGGGTATAACTGATAATGTCGCTGCCAATCATGGGTTCAAATTGCTGAATGAGGTGAGATGTTTTCTGGGCCAATGTTTGACGTTGTGCGGGTGTGAGTTGGGCGATTTGAGTACCTTCTGCCTCAATTTGTTGTAAAAAAGTTTTTTCACGATCTTGGGTTTCCTGACGTTCCCAGCGGGTTAAATCGCGAGCTGTTTTGATCAACAGCGTTTTTAAATCTTGTGGTAATCCGGGAAAGGTTTGTTGGCTAAACGCAAATACATAACTGAGATAGCCATGTTCACTGAGGGTTAAATGGGACTGTACTTTATGAAATCCCATACTGGCAATCGCAACCAAAGGGTTTTCCTGGCCATCGACGACGCCGTCCTGTAAGGCTTGATAGGTGCTGTGAAAATCAATGGGGATGGCTTCAGCGTCTAAGGCGTTAAATTGAGATTCAAGTAATCGGCTTTTCATAATGCGAAATTTTTTGCCAATAAAGTCTTCAGGGCGACAATAAAATTGATTGCCGGTAAAGTGTTTAAAACCATTCTCCCAAAAAGTGACACCGAGTAAACCAATGTGATTCAGTTTTTCTAAGAGTAGTCGGCCGGGTTCACCATCCAGCAAATGATAAGCATCTTCTCGGCGGGGAAATAAAAAGGGTAAGTCAGGGTACTGCATGGCCGGGATGGAGACGCTCAATTTTGCAGTCGGCACCAATAGGATGTCGAGTTCACCCTTGCGGGTCATTTCAATCATTTGATGGTCTGTGCCCAGTTTTTGCGCAGGGAAAATTTCAATTTGTAATCGACCTTGGCTTTCTGTTTCGACTGTTTTAGCAAAACGCAAAGCAGCTTGATGAAGCGCCGTGTTTTCCGGGGTGTCGTGTCCCAATTTTAAATGAAAAACGGAGGGGGTTATGGCTGTTGGTGGGGCTGGCTGGCTAGTTTGATACCAACTAGACAACTCATATAACGTCAGTCCAAATATCGCGAACACGCTCATAGCGGCACTGATGGCTAATAAGGGAACTTTATAAAGTGCGGCTTTCAAACGGCGCATATTCATATCAGAGTCTTTGACGCTGTAAAAACGTTTAGTATACAGTTGACGGTGCAATAAACAAGCCTATTGGTGGAAGGCAGGTGTATTTTTATAAAGGAATTGCGTTCAGTTAAGATGTATGGGGATAGTGACAAATTCAGTTTTTGCTGATTGTTTTTGCTTAGTTTTGGCGCTATGCTATACCTTATTTAAATTTGAGGATAGGGTGATGCAATCCTTAATCGAAAAGGCTTCTGAGATTTTAAAAAGCCAATCCGTGCCGAATGTGCCAGAAGAAGTGCTATTGCTTCAGGCTGAATTAAATTTTAAATATCCTAATACGGTAAAAATCGCAAACTTAATCAGTCATAACCCAGAATTGTTGGCAGGATTCTTAAAGCTCGTTAACACCAATATTACCTCAGATGAACGCAAGGTTCAGGATGCCAAAGCGGCTGTGAATGTTTTAGGCTTAGATGAGATTAATAATATCTTTTTGTCATCCGGGATGGTGACCATTCTGGATGCCACGCCTTCGGAAAAGCCTATTTTAGTGCAGGGTGCAAAATGCGGGATTGCCGCAGCCGAACTGTCTTATTGGGTGTTTGATGTATCTCGTTCTGAGGCTTATATGGCAGGATTAATGCAAAATGTCGGTGCCATCTATATGGGACGATATGATTCCGAAAAATATTCAGAAATATTTAAATTACAACAAGCCTATCCGCTGACGGGTTATGAAAAAGAAATTGAAGCTTATCATACCAATCATGCTTTTATTGGCTGTTTGGCCTGTAAAAAATGGCATATGGAACCGGATATTTATAAGGCAATATTGTTTCATCACGATAAAGACTTTGCCAAGAAAAATCACAATAATGATCGGGTTCGTCACTTAACGGCGCTGATTATGCTAAGCAATTATATTGTGGTGGAAGCTCAAGATGAAAATTATATTACCCATGAATTAAAAACCTGTCGAGATTTGGCGCTCAAGGCGCTTGAATTGCCGGATAATGCGATGAAGTCTGCTCGTGCTGCCGTGACCAAATGGGGGAGCAGTATGGGCTTGGCGATGGGATCCCACTAAGCTTCCTTTATTCTCTAACATTCTAACCAGGCCTGGTTGTTTTTCCTCGCATCAAGAAACCCTTTGAACGTGACATTAATGATGAATTCTTTTATCATGATTTGCTGATATTTAAATAAGGATGAGTCTATGCGTTTTGTTTGGGTTGGCTTAGTGTGGTTTGGCTGTTTAATGACGGCGTTTGCTGATGAACAAAGAGCCGTTGTTTCTGCCATTTCGGTGCAGCCTGCCGAAGCGAAGACTTGGCAGGTCACTGGGCAGGTAGTGTCGCGTTATCAGCTTCCGATTAGTTTTCGAGTGGGCGGCCAAGTGGCCCAGCGCCGGGTTGAAGTGGGTGATCGGGTTGCAGCGAACCAGTTATTAGCCAGTTTAGATGCCAATGATTTGCAATTGGCGGTCGAACAAAATCGAGCCAATTTGGCCTCTGCGGAATCTCGTCTTGAAAATGCTCGCCGTGAACGCAAACGCTTGGGTAAATTGTATAACAATAAACTCATCAGTCTACAGGATTTACAACGTGCTGAAACCTTTGAAGTGGAAAGCCAGCAAGCGGTGATTGCTGCTGAATCGGCTTTGAAATTGGCAATGAATCAGCGTCGTTATAGTGAATTACATGCCCCTCAATCCGGAATCGTGTCACAAGTCAATATTGAAACAGGGCAGATGGTCTCTGCCGGACAACCCGCCTTTCAAATACTGGCTGGGGCTACGGAGGCAGAAGTGTATTTGCCGGCCAGTGCCTTGCAACAATCCTACCAGACCGCCACCTTAACCAGTGTTGATCAACCGATCCAATGCCAAGCGCAATTGCGATTAAAAAGCCCGATGAGTGATCAACGCACCCAACAGACGTTGGCGCGATATCGATTGTCAGATTGCAACGGGACTTTGAGTTTTGGTAGCGTGATTCAGCTTGAATTTACCGAATCAAAAGTCGATGAACAGCGACAAGTCCCGATTACAGCTGTTTTTAATCAAGGTCATCAAGCTTATGTTTGGCAACTGGTTGATGACCGAGTGAAGGCCACGCCCGTTTCGGTGGTGCGCATGAATCATGCTTCAGCCGTTGTGGTCTCTGATGCGTTGGCGGTGGGGGCTCAAATCGTATTGCAAGGTACCCATCGTCTGGTGGCGGGTCAGTCAGTGAGTGTCTTGAAATGATGCAACGTTGGAATTTATCGGAACTGGCCGTCAGACATCAAGCCGTTACTCTCTATTTCACTATTCTCTCGTTGCTAATCGGTACCTTTGCGTTTGTGAATTTGGGGCGAGCTGAAGATCCCAGTTTTACGATTAAGGTGATGGTGGTGTCGGCAAAATGGCCGGGCGCAACCGCGCAACAAATGCAACGTCAAGTTGCTGACCCCATTGAGAAAAAACTCCAAGAAGTCGAGTATTTCGATTTTGTAGAAACCACGTCACGCCCTGGTGAAGTGAATTTGTTAATTACCTTTAAAGAATTTACGCCCGCCGATGAAGTTGAAAATCAATTTTACCAAGTGCGAAAACGGATGCTGGATATCCAAGGAACTCTGCCAACAGGGGTGCAGGGGCCGTTTGTGAATGATGATTTTTCCGATGTCTATTTTACGCTCTATGCATTAACCCCCGGTGAGTTGGGGTACAGTGAATGGGTGGCGTTAGCCGAACAAACACGCGATGCCATTTTACGCGTGGATGGGGTTCAAAAAGTGAAGCTGTTGGGCGAACAGCAACAGCAAATTCAAATCCAATTTAATGAAGATAAATTGGCCAAACTGGGGTTAACCCAAACACAACTATTACAAACCTTAAACGCCTACCAAGCCATTGCCCCCGCGGGATTTATTGAAACCGATGGGCCGCGCGTTTATATCCGCAGTCATCAATCGGTTTCCAGTCTTGAGGATATTCGCAATATTCCGATTGCAACTCAAAACCAAGTGATTCATCTCGGTGATGTTGCCCGAATCGAACGGGGGTTTGTGTCGCCCAGCAACTTTATGATTCGTAATCAAGGTGAAGAAACCCTGCTGTTGGGGGTGGTGATGAAAGCTGGACAGAATGGTTTGAACTTGTCAGAACGCCTGAATCTGTTTAGCCAACAGTGGCAATCACAATTACCCGAAGGCGTGGCGTTGGAAAAAGTGACCAATCAAGGTGATGCGATTGCATTGGCGGTTAATACGTTCCAAATGAAATTTTTAATGGCGGTGGCCGTGGTGATGCTGGTGAGTTTTATCGCCCTAGGGTTGCGAGCGGGTATTGTGGTGGCACTGGCGATTCCCTTGACCTTGGCCTTGACTTTCTGGTTGATGCAGATGACCGGCAAAAATTTAGACAGAATTACGCTGGGGGCGCTGATTTTGGCCTTAGGGTTACTGGTGGACGATGCCATTATTGCCATTGAAATGATGCTGGTCAAAATGGAGGAAGGCTTAGATAGAACCAAAGCGGCGGCCTATGCTTGGACAGTGACCGCTTCCCCGATGTTGTTTGGCACCTTAGTCACGGTTGTCGGATTTGTGCCAATTGGGTTTGCGGCTTCCAATGTGGGTGAGTATGCGGGCAATATCTTTTGGATATTGGCATTTGCACTCTTAATTTCCTGGTTAGTGGCAGTAACGTTTACGCCTTATTTAGGCTTTAAATTATTGCCGAATGTCGCGACCAATCAACAACACGGGTCGGATTTTGTGCCGGAAAACCGTTTTACCCGTTCGCTTTCAAAATGGGTGCATGGTTGTGTCCGTTATCGAAAAACGGTTGTGGCAGCGACTTTGGCATTATTTATTGTATCGGTGATCGGCATGGCGAAGTTGGTTGAAAAACAATTTTTCCCCAGCTCTGACCGCCCTGAACTCATGGTGGATATTTATTTGCCAGAGGGGGCTAGCCAGCAAGTGACCAATCAATTAGCGCATCGTATTGAAACCTATGTGCGCCAACAGCCGGAAGTCAAAACGCTGACAAGTTATATCGGTCAGGGCGCACCGCGTTTCTTTATGGCGTTGAATCCAGAGCTGCCTAATGCCGGTTACGCTAAGCTGATTATCGTAACCGCCAATGCCGAACAACGCGATCAATTAAAAAGTCGGTTACAGGCGCAAATTGATGCAGGGCATTTTAATGAAGCCAGAGTCAGGGTGCATGGCTTGCTTTATGGGCCGCCAGTGGTTTGGCCAGTGACCTTCCGGGTGGAAGCACCGACCGTCGATTTATTGACTGAATATGCAGAAAAGGTGCGTCAAGTGATGGCGCAAAACCCCCACATTCGAGATCCGCATTTGGAATGGGGCGAGCAGTCGCCTGAAATTCAACTGAGCTACGATCAAGATCGTTTGGCGTTATTAGGTGTCACGCCCATCAGTTTGTCGCAACAATTGCAAACGGCGTTAAGAGGGCAAACGCAAGCGGTGGTGAGAGAAGGCACGCGGCAAATTGCGGTGACACATTTCAGCCAAACCCAAGCGCAGGATTTAATGGCCAATTTGTCACAATTGCCCATTGAGACCCAAACAGGGCAAAAGGTGCCTTTACAGCAATTAGCGGGGTTAGAGGTGGTGTTTACCGACCCGGTATTAAAACGTCGTAATCGAACACCCTACTTGAATGTGAATGCGGAGGTCGAAGGCGCGCAGCCCCCGGATGTGACGATGGCGATCTGGCAGCAAATGCAGCCGCTATTAAACGAACTTCCGCAAACGGTACAGATAAAAATCGGCGGCTCGGTTGAGCAGTCGGGCAAAGCGCAGGGCTCGATTCAAGTGCTTATGCCGGTGATGGTGTTGTTAATGATTACCATGGTGATGTTAAATATGCAGAGTTTTTCCGGCACCTTTATGGTGTTGGTAACGGCGCCTTTGGGAATGATTGGCGCAGTGGCGGCATTGTTGTTATTTTCGCAACCCTTTGGCTTTGTGGCCACTTTAGGATTGATTGGCTTGGCGGGGATTTTAATGCGCAATACGCTGATTCTGGTTGGGCAGATTAATGATAATCAGAAGCAAGGAATGCAGGGGGAAGCGGCTTTGATTGATGCGACCTTACGGCGTGCCAGACCGGTTTTATTGACCGCCTTAGCAGCGATGTTGGCATTTATTCCATTGACCACCAATACCTTTTGGGGGCCTTTGGCCTATGTGTTAATTGGTGGAATCGGCGTCGGGACCTTACTGACACTACTGTTCTTACCAGCGCTTTATGCATTGTGGTTTAGGCTGCCTAAATCGACCGCCTAATTTGAGTGCTGTGTCTTAAATCGATCATCAATTAAATAAGTGTTGGTTGGGGGGGTAAAATCCCCCAGGCCTGGGGGATTTTGGCTGGTAAAACCGATTGCCCATTCCGATTAACGAATCAGTAATACCGGCTTTTGGTTGTTGTTCAGCATTTTCAAGGTGAAGCTGCCAAAGAATAAGCTGCGGAGCTTGCCATGATTGAATGCGCCCATTACCGTCATATCCAAGTTGTGTTTCGCTTGATAGGCCAGTAACTCCGTTTGTGGGTCGCCGGTTAGCACAGCGGTTTCGAAGTGCCGACCGGATAGCGACAGTTGTTCGCTGGCTTGTTGAAGTATCCCCTTGTCAGCCTCGCCTTCTTTGACGGCATGAACACAGTGAATGGTCATTTCTTCAAATAATGGACTGCGACAGATCATGTCGAGCGCTTTTCGTGCACCATCGGTATCGTTATAAGCCAGCATCAAGGATTGCGGTGTTGAAAAATCGCCATTGACGATAAAAATCGGTTTGTGGAGGGCGCGTATCGACTCTTCCAGCTGATCACTGATACCGGCTTCATCTTCAGCCGTGGCCTTGCCTCTAAAGCCAACCACTAACACCCGAATTTCATCCTCCAAATCCATTAGACACTCACTTAAGCTGCCATGACGTTGTTTGGTCATGATGTCTTTAATCGGGCGATCTGTCAGACGGGCTTTAGCGTCGGCCAATAACGCTTTGCCTTCTTGAATATGCTGTTTGTTCTCTTTGGCTTCTTCTTCCGACAATACCGCCATTAAATTATCAGCCATATTTGGCACCAGGTTGCCGGTTTGGTCGATATTGGCCAACAGCAAACTGTGCTCAATGGAATGAAACAGTTCGAGCGGTGAGTTCACTTTTTCGGCAATCCAAGCAGCGTAATCGACTATGCCATTGGTTAAGTTCGAACCATCGAGGCACGCCGTGACCCATTGTTTTTCTAAGGACTGCATTAGTGACCTCCCATAACTTTTTCAATTTTTTCTGGTTTGTCGTGTACCGCAAATTTGTCTACCAATGTTTCACTGGCTTCATTTAAGCCAACGATTTCAACATCCGCACCCTCACGGCGGAGTTTGATAACAACTTTGTCGAGTGCATGAATCGCGCTGATATCCCAAAAATGCGCTCGATGAACATCAATAATAACTTTATCAATGGCTTCTTTAAAATCAAAATAACTTATGAACTTCTCAGAAGAATTAAAGAACACTTGGCCGACGACGTGATAGGTTCGGGTTTGAGCGGCTTCGTCAAATTCACTGCGAATATACATATATTCGCGCAAACGACTGGCCATAAACAGCGCGGCTAATACCACACCGGTAATCACGCCAAAGGCAAGATTGTGTGTCCAAACGGTGACGATAACGGTGCTGAGCATCACAATGGAGGCATGCGCTGGATTGGTGCGGATATCGCGAATCGATCCCCAGTTAAAGGTCCCGATGGACACCATAATCATCACCGCGACCAACGCCGCCATTGGCACCACTTTCAAGTAGTCGGATATAAACACCACCAAGATAAGAAGAAAACCGCCGGCAACAAAGGTGGAGAGTCGTCCGCGACCACCGGATTTGACGTTAATAATCGATTGACCAATCATGGCACAACCTGCCATACCGCCAATGAGGCCAGAGCCGATATTGGCAATCCCTTGACCTTTACACTCACGGCGTTTATCACTGTCGGTATCGGTCATTTCATCCAGTACCTGTGCAGTCATTAAGGATTCCAATAAGCCAACAATCGCAATGGCGGCGGAATAGGGCAAAATGATCCACAAGGTTTCAAGCGTGAAAGGCACATCCGGCCAAAGGAAGATGGGCAAGGTATCCGGTAATTGCCCCATATCACCAATCGTGCGGACATCAATATCCATCACAACCACCAGCAGTGTTAAGACAATAATGGTGACCAAGGGAGAAGGAATGAGGGTGCCGATTTTAGGGACATAGGGGAAGAGATAAATAATTGCCAGCCCAAATGCGGTCAGTGCATAAACATGCCAAGTGACATTGGTTAATTCGGGTAGTTGCGCCATAAAGATTAAGATGGCCAGCGCATTTAAAAAGCCAACCATCACCGAGCGTGAAATAAAGCTAATGAGGTTGTGGATGTTTAAATAACCCGCGAGTATCTGCAATACGCCCGCAAGAATACTGGCCACCAATAAATATTGCAAACCGTGGTCCTTTACGAGGGTAACCATCAATAATGCGGTGGCAGCGGTGGCCGCCGAGATCATGCCTGGGCGTCCCCCAACAATGGCAATAATGACGGCGATGGCAAAAGAAGCATAAAGCCCGACTTTGGGGTCGACCCCGGCAATAATGGAGAAGGCAATCGCTTCTGGAACCAAGGCCAAAGCAACAACAATCCCGGCAAGGATATCGCCACGAATATTGCCAAACCAATCTTGTTTACGTTGAGATAACAGCATAAAACCCTTTAAGATCCTTTGTTTTTGACTGGATAACTATTTGATTATTCGAAAAAAATGAGCGCGTATTATGCCGATTTGGATGGCTGAATGCAACCTGAATCGTTGTTTTTCTTGTGGGTCAAAACGCCAAGATTTCGTGGAATTGGGCTCGGTTTACAAAAGAATTGCATTAGAATAGTTGGCTTCAAGGCGTTTAAAAAAGGAAGGTTTATGGCGCAGCACCTCCATATTGCAGTCAACAGTCGTTTGAGCCAATTATTGAAAAAACAGTTGTTGGCGACGGATTGGCAAACCCAAACGGTAGCGAAAACACCCGACGTGATGACGCTGCCGCAGTGGTGGCAGCAGTGGGAGCAACGACTGATCCTGCAAGCGGAGATGGTTGATTTGTCGGCGTTGTTGTCACCGAAGCGGCTGTCAATTTTTGAAGCAGAAATGCTTTGGCAGGACTTGCTGGCTGAAAAGATGCAACAGCAGCCTGAATTGCGATTACTCAATAACAAGGCCACCGCCAAACAACTGTACCAGGCCTGGTCGTATTTAATTGAATATCAAGCTGAAGACGCGCTGAAAACGCACTTTAAAACCGATGAAGTGGCGTTGTTTTTAGACTTAAAACAACGCTATCAACAACGATTGCAACAGCTTCAACTGCTGGATCCGCCATTATTACAAATGAGACGGCTTTCCTTGTTAAAGCAGTTGGGTGGAAGCTTTGAGCAGACCCAGTTCCATTTGCACGGGTTTGATGCGTTATCGCCTGCTGTTCAGCAGTGGCAAGCCATCCTAGTAGAGTTGGGGGCTGAGATTGAAGTGGTGCAGGTCTCGCCTTTACCTGAAACGCCCAAACAACAGTTTTGTCAGACAGAAACGCCCGAACAGGAAGCACAGCAAATTGCACTTTGGTGTGCCGACTGGTTAGAAACTTGGTTAAAGCAATCTCAATCATGCTCGCAGATGCCTTCGGTTCCGAGTTTGGGAATTGTGGCTCCCAATATAGAATCAGTTCATTCTGCATTAACCTGGGCGTTTGATGAAACGTTTTATCAGCGTTTCGGGCAATCTTTACCATTAACGGTAGGACGACAGACGCTATACAATATTTCCTTGGGGCAACCCTTGACGCAATCGGCCTTAGTGCAAAACGGCCTCCAAACTTTGCAATTGGCCCTGGTGCCACAGCAAACGCTGGAATATGAAGTCTGGGCTGACTGGTTAACCTCGCCTTATACATTGGGTGATTTGCAATATCGCCAACAAGCCGATAGTCAGCTACGTAAACTGCAATGGGCCAGTTTTAAATGGCCGGCTTTGCTAACGTATTTGCAAAATCGTGCGGAAGCACAGGGTGTGGCGCAAGCAGACGACCATCCCATTCCAAATCCGTTACCGAAAAAATTAACGAAAGTATTGCTCAGCCAGTCACAGCAACGCTTATCATCTAAGGTCAGTTTGGTGCAATTTGTTCAGCAAGCACTCACCGCTTTAAAAACCTTCCAATGGGGTCAAAATTTGCAATTGGGGGCCTCTTCACGCGCACTGAATACGGTTGAAATGCAACAGAAAGAAGCCTTTTTGCAGGCATTGACCCAGTTTGAAAATTGCTTTTTTCAAGCAGATCAAGCCAGTTATGCCGAATGGTTGGGACGGTTTAAACAGCAGTTGCAGGCAACGGTGCATCAACCGCAAACGCCAGGTTGGGTGCCGATTCAAGTGATGGGGATGCTAGAAGCGTCTGGTCAACAGTTTGATGCCTTATGGGTCATGGGCTTAACCGATGAGGCCTGGCCGAGAATGCCCAATCCCAATCCGTTTTTACCGATTGCCTTACAACGTGAATTGGCCATGCCACGTTGTGATGCTAAACGTGAATTGCACTATGCCGAGCAGGTCACGCAGCGGTTAACTCAGGCCGCGCCGATTCAAGTCTGGTCGTATGCCAGTCATTTGGAGGATAAGGAGATGTTGCCGAGTCCGTTGTTATTGAAGGGCTTGAAAGTCGCAAGGGAAGTGACCGATTTTACGAACCAATCTTATTGTGGATTGGCGGAAAAACTCAAGCAACAAGCCAGCCCACTCGTATGGGTTGAGGACGCGCAAGCGCCAGCCTTGCCACTCAATAGCCGAGTGCCCGGTGGAACAGGGATTTTGAATGCACAAAATAATTGCCCGCTCATGGCGTTTATTGACTATCGTTTGGGCGCGCGTTATCAGTTGGAAACCGTTGAAGAAGGCTTGCAGGCCAATCATTTAGGCACCCTGGTGCATCAGGTTTTAGAATCATTCTGGCAAGAAACGATGACTCAGGCTCAGTTACTGGCGTTTGAAGATGACGCGCTTGCTAAAAAAATATCCAGTTTGCTGGAAACGGCGATGACGCCGATGCAATCGCAATATGATGCGCATTATTTGGCGTTGGAAAAACAGCGCATTTTGCAGCTCATTTTAGATTGGTTAACGTTGGAAAAATCACGGCCGCCCTTTAAAGTCATTGAAACCGAAGCGGAACACCAATTGGCCATTGGCGGATTGCTGTTTAATACCAAAATAGACCGAGTGGATCAATTACCGGAGTTTGGCAATCAGAAACTGATTATGGATTATAAAACAGGGCGTGCCAATGTAACAGATTTGCTGAAAGAACCGATTGAAGCCCCGCAATTGGCCGTGTATTTGGAGGCACATTCCCTTCCGGACATCGCAGGATTGGGCTATGGCATTTTGCATAGTGACGACGGCGTGAAACTGGATATGCTTGTGGCTGAAGCGGAGGTGCTTCCCATGAGTCGACAAGTCTTTAGTAAGCTAGCTGAAAAATCGGGTGGCGACTATGAAGGCCAGGCCTGGGCGGATTTCTTACAGGCGTTGCAATCTGAAGTGGATGCGTTAGCACGCAGTTTGCAGCAAGGCGATGCTGCCATGCGTTATCGGGATGAAGCTGCGTTAGCCTATGCGGCTGGTCAATTGGCGTTGCGATTGCCAGAAGTGAAATGGCAGCAAGCTTTGAATGTGGAGGCTTCGCTATGAGTCTGAATCCTGCACAGTATCAAATGATTGACCCATTGCAGCAATGTCAACCAGATCGTGATTTAGCAGATGGGGCGGCGCGTTTTCAAGCCATCTCGCCAGCACATTCCTTTATTGTTCAAGCCCCCGCCGGCTCGGGAAAAACGGCGTTATTAACCCAGCGGTTTTTGGCGCTGCTATCTCAGGTTGAGCAACCAGAGCAGGTGGTGGCGATGACCTTCACCAAAAAAGCTGCGGCTGAAATGCGTAACCGGATTCTGGAAGCCTTGCAATTCGGGTTGCAGCCACCGCCGCCGGAAGAGGCCAGTTTATTTGAGCACAATAGTTGGCAGTTAGCGCAAGCCGCTTTGCACAATAATCAACAGCGTGAATGGCAACTACTGGATAATCCAAATCGACTGCGCATTCGGACATTGGACAGTATGAATGGTTACTTGGTGCAGCAAATGCCATTGTTATCGCGCTTGGGTGCGCAGCCACAGCTGGCAAGTAGGCAGGATCGGCTATATATTCAAGCCGCCCGCAGTGCGTTGCAAGATGTCGAGACAGCTGAAGCCAGTACCGAGCTGCTACGATTGGTGAATGGTAAGTTGCGCCGAGCAGAAGCGCTGTTGGTGTCGATGTTGAAAAAACGCGATCAATGGATGGACAGTTTATTGGTTTATGGTGCGGACACACTGGAAGAGTCGGCGATGGCGAGAGACGTCTTGGAAGCCGCGGTGGCGGATTTGGTTACGCAAGAACAACAGGCGGCTTGGAAAACACTCGCGCCGATTGCTGATCACTTATTGAGGGTATGTGCGTTTGCCGAGTTTGCAGAATCAAATATGACTGAAGAACCGCTCAAATCGAGCTTACAAGGGTTAATCACATTTTTTCAGTCGGCTCAGCCATTGCGTGCCGATACCGATTTGGCAGTATGGCGTGCCTTGGCAGGCTGGCTTCAAACCGCACAAGGCACTTGGTTAAAAATCGTTAATAAAAATAAAGGGTTTCCCGCTGGCAAGGGCGATAGCAAGGTACAAAAGGATGCGTTTTTAGCGGAGCTGGAAGCGATTCGCACGGCAGATTTTCAAGATAAGGCGGCGGCTGCGTTAGCACAACTGAGTCAATTGCCCGATGAGACCTATTCGGATGCGGATTGGCACAGTTTACAACAACTGATTCGATTGTTAAATCGCTCGGTAGCGCATTTAAAAGTCTGTTTTCAACAAGCCGGTGAAACCGATTTTATTGAAGTTGCACAGGCGGCTGCATTGGCATTAGGTGAGGACACCGCACCCACCGATTTGGCTCAGCAGTTGGATTATCAGATTCGCCATTTATTAATTGATGAATTTCAAGATACCAGTGTTGCCCAATTTCGGTTGATTAAAAAACTGGTGACCGCTTGGACGCCAGGGGACGGTCATACTTTGTTTATTGTGGGGGATCCCATGCAATCCATTTATCGCTTTAGAGAGGCGGAAGTGGGTAACTTTTTGCAGGCTTGGAAAGATGGGATTGCTCAGGTTGATTTGACACCTTTACCGTTAACGGTCAATTTTCGTTCCAGTGCTGGGGTGGTCAATTGGGTCAATCAAACCTTTCAATCGGTTTTTCCGTCAGACAATCAATTGGAGTTGGGCGCGGTTTGTTATTCGCCAGCGGAAGCATCACCTTCGGCGATGAAATTTCAAACGACCGATCAGGCAGTATTTGGCCATTGGCAATTGGCGGCATCGCCAACCGAAGAAGTGGATGCTGTGTTAAACGTGATTCAGTCTCGGTTGGCCGACAAGGCGTTTTCAGTAAACCAGTCGATTGGGGTTTTAGGGCGTAGCCGCTCGCATTTGATGCCGATTGCATTTGCGTTGAAACAAGCGGGGATTGCGTTTAAGGCCGTAGAATTGGAGGGCTTGAAAGACCGTCAGGAAATTCAAGATTGCCAAGCTTTAAGTCGGGCTTTGGTCCACTTAGGAGATCGACCCGCTTGGATTGCCTTATTGCGATCGCCTTTAGTGGGTTTGGGTTTAGCCGATTTAAACGCGCTATTAACCGAAAATGGTCGCCCAAAGACAGGGACGATTTGGCAACAATTGACGGCATTTTCGGCTGCTGAAGCGGATCAAAATGACCAGGCCTGGTTAGATTCTTATCAGGGGCTCAGTGACGCTGGGAAAATGCGTTTGGCAGAAACCCTGCCTGTTTTACAACAAGCGTTGCAAAGTCGCGGTACGCTTGCGGTTTCGGTTTGGTTGCGACAAATTTGGTTAACTTTGGATGGGCCTCAGACGCTACTGGACGATAATGCATTGCAAAATGTCGAGGCCTATTGGCAGATGCTCGATAAGATGACATCGGTTTCTGCATCAACGTCGACGGGTGTATCTTTGTCGATTGCCGCTTTAGAGGAAACACTGGATCAACTGTTTGCGCAACCGGATGCCTCGCCTGATGCCAAGCGGGTGGAATTAATGACCATGCATAAATCCAAAGGGCTGGAGTTTGATACGGTTATCCTTCCGAGTTTAGGGCGGAAGCCGAGAGGTGATGAAGCCCCTTTGGTGTCTTGGTTGTCGTTCCGAGGTGCAGATAAAGAGCAGTTGGTGATTGCGCCCTTGGTGCAGAAAGGCAAAGCCAATGGTCAAATATCGCCATTGGTGGAATTGATTAAACGCTATGAGGTGCAAAAACAAGCTTATGAAGATGCTCGGTTATTGTATGTGGCGTGTACGCGAGCGAAACAGCAATTACATTGTTTCGGGTCGGTGGCAGTTAGCGAAAAAGTGTTGGCGGGAGACGCTGAACTCGCAGCGATGAACAAGAGTTTACTCAGTTGTTTGTGGCCATTGGTGTCGGCATCGTTTGAAGACTTATTGCAGGGCTATGAACCTGCGGAAGTAGAGAATATCGAAGATGACTTTGTCGCTAAGGTGAGTCGATTGCCGTCAACTCGAAAAGGCTTTCATCAAATGCAACCGGAGTCGTTGGTGTCGGCGCTATTGCCGAGGGTTGATAGTACCCTATCCGAGCCTCAATTGTTAGAGGAACCTTTATCCAAACCAACGGTGGATGCAAGTCAGAAAATACATTCCCAGGCAGCTGAAATGGCGAAATCGGTTGGTATTTGGGTGCATCAAGCGCTTGAACAGTGGTCGAAAGACAATCGGTTAATCCCCAGTATCGAAGCCTTAGTATCGCAATCGGAAAGGCATGAGTTGGGATTGATGCAATTGGGCTTACGAGGATCGTGGTTGAAAGAGGGGGTGCGTCGTGTGATGGTTTCGTTACAGAATAGTTTGCAAAATGCTCAAGTACTGTGGGCTTTGCGCTCCGACCATGCTGAGGCCGCGGCTGAATTGCCATTGAGTTCACTTGAATCTCAACCGTTGGGGCAGCTGCAACAGAATCATATCGTTGACCGTACCTTTGTGGATGATACGGGCACTCGTTGGATAGTGGATTATAAAACCAGTTATGTAGAATTGGACGATGTCAGTGACGTTGATGCGTTTATTGAGGCACAGGTTTCAATTTATCGGCCTCAGTTACAACGTTATGGACAGTTATTTTCGGTTCTAGAAAATCGGCCACAAAAATGGGTGCTGTATTTTAGCCATTTAGATCGTTGGGTTGAAGTCGCTGACAGTTGAACCCTAAAAAGCATCTACGCCAAATGCATTTTGAATCCAAGTGGGTTCGGTTTGGTGTGCTTCAAAGGTGATAACATCAAACCGTTGCGGATGGTTTTGATACTGAGGGTGTTTGAGTAAAAAAACTTGTGCGCTTTTGATGAGGCGTTTTTGTTTTTGTACTGAGACAAACTCGCTGGCATGGCCATACCGAACCGATTGTCGGTATTTCACTTCAAAGAAAATGAGTGTTTGCTGAGGATCCAAACCAATTAAATCGATTTCACCGCCTTTAATGCGAAAGTTCTGCTCGAGCAGTTGAATCCCTTGTTGTTGAAGCCACTGAGCGGCAAGCTGTTCCTTTTGCTGTCCGGTTTGGTGGCTGGTCTTGGTCATAATGGCTAAGGCGAGTTTGGCATCATGGCGGGTTTAAGGGGTATGGCTTGACCTCGTTCATTGTAGCGCGCCCAACTAAAGAGGTGGTCAACTTGGTGGTCTTGTACTTTGAGTTTTCCCATTAAGCCTGTGTTTAAGCAAAGTCCAGAATCCAGGCGGTTGAGGTTTTGTACCAGCGTTAAGCTGTCCCAACCATAGGCTTCAAATGGTGTTTCGACACCGGTAGGGTGAATGACCGCAGGAAAAGTTGGAAAAATGAGTCCGGCTAAGTCTGGATTTCGAGGTGTTTGAGCTAATTGTGATGGCGTAATTTTGGAGGACCCATAAGTGGGTAAATTCAGATCGAAAAACTCAAATTGCGGTTTGAAAACCGCTAATCGACGTTCATTGCCGACCAGCACAATGGCATCTAAATCTTGGCGTAATCGTGGCGTAAAATGAAGGTTTTGACCGAATAACCAGCGTAAATTGTTATTGCGTGCTTGGCTTTGTTTTTCATTAATTAAACTGCCCAGTGCATCGCGCAGGTTCGGGTTACGTGTCGGGTAGGTTTTTAGTATCGCTGTTTGGCTTCGGTTTTGGCTATGTTGACGCCAACCAAATAAGATTTCTTGCGCCAGTCGGGTGTCGGCATCCATGGTACTGCTTAAAATACCGATTCGCTGATAGTTTTGTTGGCAGAGTTGTTGGGTGATTTGATAAGCTTCCGATTCAGACTTGAAGTTGAATTGCCAAACGGAAGGCAAGTCGACTTGATTGAGAGCCAAAACATTAGAGGGTGCCAGCGGTGTGAGCTGTTCTATGGCGGCCTTGCGCAATGGACCTAACACCCATTCGGCACCTTGATTCATCGCAGTTTGATAAGTTGACTGGATTTGAGTGAGGTCTGAGCTGTCGTAAAAAGTGAGCTCTAGCTCTGAGCTTGCTTGCTGACGTTGTTTGAAATAGTTTTTAATAATGCCATCGCGGATTTGTTGACTGATACTGGCGTATTGCCCGGTAAACGGGAGCATAACCGCGATATGACGAACGGGTTGGTAATGTGCCAGCTTATTTAATAATGCGGGTAAAAGATGGTGGTTGTATAGCGCTTGCGGGTTTTCGGTGCTAAAGTCATGCCAATCTTGCAGGCGTTGTTTTTGCCAAACAGGGTGTTGTTGCGTGATTTTAGTAAAAGTCACCCAGTCGGCCAGTTCCGGTGTCTGTTCAGCTAAGCTGGTTAAAGTTTCCGCTGGCAGTTGTTGTAGTGTATACCAAACTTGATATTCAATCGCAGCTTGATTGTCGGCATCACTAAATTGCCATAATTGTTGGCTTAACTGGATGAATTCTGCCCAGGCCTGGTTGTTTTTCGCCAGTCGTGCTTTATGCTCCAAAGTTGCCATTTGACTCTGCTGAGACTCGGCAGCGGGTTGCATTGGCGGTTGCGCTTCAGGGAGTGGTTGAGGCTGTTTTGGCGCAGGTTTAGGTGGCGTGCTACAGGCGGATAACCCAAGAAAGCTACTGAAAATGATAGCGGAGATGATAATTGACGCAATGGATTGATACATTTGAAACCATTTCTATAGAATAGGAAACTTATTGATGCGGGTCATTATAACGATAAATGCCTCAAGGTTGGTATTGAATTTATGAGAGAAAATAATGCAAAACAAGAATTTTAATATGGACTCGGAAAAGGGAACGATGATGAGAGATGCAAATGAAATCGCTGAAAGCGGTGTGCTTTATATTGTTGCGACTCCGATTGGTCATTTAAAAGATATTACCTTGCGCGCACTGGATATTTTGGCTGAAGTAGACTGGGTTGCTGCTGAAGATACGCGTCATTCAAAACGATTGTTGCAACATTATGCTTTGCATAAGCCGATGTTGAGTTTGCATGATCATAATGAGCAGGATCGACGGCATGAGTTGTTGCAAAAACTGAAAAAAGGTGAAAAAGGGGCATTGATTTCCGATGCGGGGACGCCGCTCATTAGTGATCCGGGTTATCATCTGGTGAATTTGTTGCGACAAGAAGGAATTCGGGTGGTGCCGATTCCAGGGGCTTCTGCTTTTGTCAGTGCTTTAAGCGCGGCAGGATTGCCGACGGATCGGTTTGCATTTGAAGGATTTTTGCCCGCTAAAAAAAATAGACGCTTGTTGGCGTTGCAAGCCTTGTGTCATGAGCCAAGGACACTGGTGTTTTATGAATCTCCCCATCGGTTACTCGACAGTTTGGCCAGTTTTCAGGCGGTTTTTGGCGATGATAAAGACATGGTGGTCGCTAAAGAAATGACCAAGCAGTTTGAGCAATTTGAATTCGGAACGGTTAGCGAAATTGTACAGTATTTTGAAGCGCATCCAGAGAAGGTTCGGGGCGAGTTTGTATTAATGGTAAAAGGGGAATCGACTGAAGTCTCGGAAGCGTCAAACACTGAGTTGAGTAAAAAGGTCGACTCAGCGATCTTAGTGTTGTTAAAACAAGGTTTGCCAGTCAAGCAAATTGCGGAAATCGTTTCGCAGTGGCAAGACGTTAAAAAGAAAGCAGTTTATGAGCGAACCTTGCAGCTCAAGTTAGATTGATTGAGGAGACGTCGCAATTAAAATATTCAGGCGAAAAGCCTTGAAATGCGGTAAGATACGCGCTGAATTTTTGGTAATAAATTAAAGAGCCCTCTTTTTATGTGCGGAATTGTTGGCGGCATTGCAGAACGAAATATTGTTCCAGTTTTATTGGAAGGTTTAAGAAGACTGGAGTATCGGGGCTACGATTCTTCTGGTGTGGCAGTTCTGGATGCGGGGCAGTCGATTCAACGAACGCGCGCGCTCGGCAAGATTAAGAATTTGGCGGAAAAAATTGATCTCAATCCGCAAACCCTTGCTGGAAACATTGGTATCGCTCATACTCGTTGGGCAACCCACGGCGTTCCTGCTGAAAATAATGCCCATCCTCATATTTGTAATAATCAAGTCGCTGTTGTTCATAATGGCATTATTGAAAACTATCAAGCTTTAAAACAGCAGCAATTGGCCGCAGGCTACCGGTTTACGTCAGAGACGGATACCGAAGTGGTGGCTCATGCACTGCATGAGGCGTTACAGCAGCTTATAGAAGCCGAAAAAGGCGAATCTCATTTGTTGTTACGTGCGGTGCAGCGTGCGATTCAACAGTTCGAAGGGGCTTATGCTATTGGTGTGGTGTCGATTCATGATCCAGATACACTGGTGGCGGCGCGTAAAGGCAGTCCATTGGTGATAGGGGTTGGTATTGGCGAGTATTTTATTGCATCGGATGTTTCTGCATTATTGCCTGTGACCCAGAGCTTTATCTTTTTGGAAGAGGGGGATGTTGCCGAAATTAAACGTTCAAGTTTGGTGATTTATGATGCGGCAGGCAATCAAGTTGAGCGACCTGTAAAAGAATCCAGTGTGAGTATGCATGCCATTGAGTTAGGTGATCATCGACACTATATGCATAAAGAAATTTTTGAACAGCCGCAGGCGGTGGTTGATACCTTAGAAGGGCGAATTACCCAAGAGCATGT
>CBFHUY010000013.1:284-23125 GCA_965658885.1 Hydrogenovibrio sp. | reverse complement strand
GCTGATGATTATCAAGTAGGTAGGATTCTATTTGCGGTGTGGTCGCGCGACTTAAATCGACAGGTAAGGCATTTTGAACGGCTTTTAAATCTCGTTCATAGGCAGCCAGTGTATTCTGGCTTAAGCCTTCATTAAAGCGACAATAGTCGATAAAAGCACGAATTTCAGGAGTGGGTTCTAAGGTCATGAGCAAAGTATAGACGATTCTATCAAAAAATATCCAACCGCTTTTGCGCACTGATTCTAAAAACAAAAAAGCACCCACTTGGGGTGCTTTTAAAAAGTAAATTCAGGCAGAACTTACTTAACTTTCTCTTTAATACGTGCTGCCTTACCAGACAAGTCACGTAGATAGTAAAGCTTGGCACGACGCACATCACCACGACGCTTCACGGTTACTGAATCCACTAACGGACTAAAGGTTTGGAAAGTACGCTCAACTCCAACCCCATGAGAAATCTTACGAACAATAAAAGAAGAGTTTAAACCACGGTTTTTCTTGGCAATCACAACCCCTTCATAGGCCTGTAGACGCTCATTTGAACCTTCTTTTACTTTTACTTGAACAACAACGGTATCCCCTGCTTGAAAGTCAGGAAGGGTTTTCGTCATTTGTTCTGCTTCAATACGTTTAATAATATCGCTCATTGCTAAGCACTCCAAAATAAATCAGTCAATCTAACTGAAATGAATATTATCCAACAAGTAACAGACTCGGCTGCCAGAGGTTGAATCCAAATTGTCATGAGTTTTTAAAACTCTATTCCGGCTTATCCATCGCCTGTTGCAGTTGATAAGCGGAAAAAAGATCAGGCCGCTTTTGTTTCGTCCTAATCAGTTTTTGTTGATGGCGCCATTCTGCAATTTTGGCATGATTCCCCTGCTGCAAGACATCTGGAACGCTCAGCCCATCTACTTCGACCGGGCGTGTGTAATGCGGACAATCCAATAAACCATCGGCAAAAGAATCCTGCTCGGCTGATTGTTCATGTCCCAATGCGCCTGGAATCAATCGAATCAGCGCATCCATTAACATCATGGCGGGTAACTCCCCCCCACTGACCACAAAATCGCCAACACAAACCTCTTCATCAACACATTGGCTAATAAAGCGTTCATCAATACCTTCATAACGACCACACACTAAAGTTAAGTGCTCGTATGACTGCAACTCAGTTAATTTATGCTGAGTTAAGGGCGTGCCTTGTGGTGATAAATACACCACACGGCTGGGTTTTGCCACCGATTGATGAATGGCATCCACCGTTTTTTTTAACGGCGGATACATCATCACCATGCCCGGCCCCCCGCCGTAAGGTCGATCGTCGACTGTCTTATGACGATCTTCGGTAAACACACGCGGGTTCCAGGTATTTAATTCAAATAGTGCCTGTTGATAAGCCCTGCGTGAAACGCCTGAAGCGGTTAAGGCCTCAAACATTTCTGGAAACAGGGTAATCACATCAAAGCGAATCATCGTCTTCTTCTAACGTCCAATCCACTTTAATGGTTTTTGCTTTAACATCCACATCTAAAATAAACCGTTCCATCACAAACGGAATCAGGATAGACCCGATCCCCGTTTCATCGGGCTTCTGAACTCTAAGAACATCATGAGCGCCTGTTTCGACTAACTCTGTGACCTTCCCTAGCAGGGTACTGTCAGCTAAAAAAACCTGACAGCCCATTAGCTGCATCCAGTAATAGCCTGAATCTGTTTCAGGCAACTGTTCGGGTAAAATCGCGATATCACACCCCATAAAGGTTCGTGCGATTTCTCGATCATGAATCCCATCAATTTTAGCAACAACGAGTTTACCCCCTTGTTGCGTCCGTCCGTCCGTCACATCAAAACTTTGCCAAGTCTGATTCACTTTAATCAGCCAAGGCGAATAATTTAAGATATTTTGACGGGGATCCGTATGCGAAAAAACTTTTACCCAGCCTTGAACCCCATAAATACCATTGATTTGACCCAGTATTATTTTGTCATCATTTAAAGCTGACATGGGAAGACGTGGCTGGTTACGTTAAAGTTCAATTACTTAGTGGCGTCTTTCATGAGTTTACGAACGCGCGGACTAAGTTGTGCGCCTTGTGAAACCCAATGTTCGACTCTCGCCAAATCTAAACGCAAAGCCTCTTCCTGACCTCGTGCGGTTGGATTATAAAAGCCCAACTGTTCTACAAAACGACCATTGGTACTTTTACGTTGATCGGCAACCATTACACGATAGTAAGGGTTCTTTTTGGCGCCACCACGGGCTAAACGAATTACAACCATTTCTTTCTCCAATTTAGATTTGGCGATAGCAGGAAATCCTACTAACAAATTCTTCTACTAAGGGCAAAACACCCTTGCTAATGACCTAATCCCGACAGGGAATTTAGGAAAGGCCGGATTATACTAAAAAAAAACCAGGGTTTCAATTTTTTCAGTCACTTAGCGCATCATTCTCATCAGCCCGCCGATCTTCTATGATTGACTCGCCCTCAGTGACGGCTAACAGGTGCGAAGGCAAATCCTTTTTCGTCTTACCCGCCAAATCTTTTAACATCTCGGCTTGCCGGACCAAATTATTTTTGCCTGTGGTCATTTGCTTAAAGGCATACTGATAACTGCTTTGAGCCAAATCCAGTTGTTTACCAATCTTTTCAAAGGTGGTGACAAATCCAACAAACTTATCATGAACATCGGCTGCGCGTTTTATCAGATTAACGGTATGCTCCGATTGACGTTCATAACGCCATAATTGTTCAATGGTTTTTAAGGTAGTAAATAAGGTCGTCGGCGTGACAACGGCAACTTTTTGATCAAATGCTTTTTCGAAGATAGCAGGCTGATTTTCAATCGCCATCAAATAAGCCCCTTCAATAGGAATAAACATCAACACAAAGTCAGGCGCATTTAAGCCATCAATATGATCATAACGTTTATCCGATAATGCTTGGATATGTTTGCTTAAACTGGATAGGTGCGCTTTTACGTGCTGTGATTTAAGAGATTCATCATCTGCATTTAATGCCGCTTCATAACTTAATAAAGATACTTTGGAATCGATCACCACATGTTTACTGTCCGGCAAATTGATAATGACATCGGGTCTTAAACGCTTGCCATCTGCTTGAGTGAAGCTTTTTTCAACATCAAACTCAATGCCCTCTCTCAACCCCGAGGATTCCAATAGTTTATGCAGAATGAGTTCGCCCCAATTGCCTTGCAATTTTTGATCGCCTTTTAGGGCGCGGGTTAAATTATTCGCTTCCACACTCATGGTTTGATTTAATTCACGCAAGGCTTTTAACTGCTCCGTGAGCGATGCTCTGCCTTCCAAATCCTCTTTATGCACATGCTCAATACGTGCCTTAAACTGCTCCAGAGTTGCTTGCATCGGCTGCACTAGGCCATTAATTGCCTCTTTGCTTTGTAAGCCCATTTGCTGTTGCTTCTGTTCTAAAATATCATTCGAGAGCACCTTAAACTCTTGCATCAGCGTTTCCTTGGCCGAATTCAGCAAGGCCATTTTTTCATCGGCACTGATACGCTCGGCTTCCAACCGACTTTGAACACTGGCCAACTCAGATTGCGCTTGATTCAATTGATTCGTTTGGGCTCGATATTCTTGTTTGGCCTCATCCAGTTGTTGATGCAACTTTTGCAGTTGCTGTTGTTGCTGAGTAAACTCGCCTTGTAACGGATACAGCTTCGAAAGCTGTTCGGTTAAACGCGCATTTTCCTGTTTTAAATGGTGATTTTCGGCCTCTAAAACGGCCAGGCCTGGTTGTTTTTGCTGCCATTGACGGTTTTTATATTGCAACCAAGCCAATATCACCAGGACGATCAACGCCATCGTCCAAAACAAAAATTCGGTTTGCTGAAACTCAAACATTATTAAAGACGTCCTATCATTATGGTATTTCCTTTGACTTACTAACCTGGTTGGTATGAATTGAAATAGGTTTCTCGGTGACCGGTGAATGCGTTTGAATGTCCATTTTCCCGCCCTGCTTATCAAGTTGATAACTTTTTAACGACTGTTTTTTGTCGGGCAGATAGGTTTCACCAACGGGCACCCAAACCTGTTTGCCTTGCACAGAAACAGCCGCTTCTGTTGCAGTCGGGTTGACGGCAGATCGCTTATAAAACCGTTGATTGATTCGCACCAGTTGGTCACCATTTGGCAACAGCACCACCGCTGAAATGCGAACAGGGCTAGCGGGCTTTGACGTTGACCTTTTTTTTCCTTTGGGGTTAGGGAGGTTCAAAGCATCAAACCGAGACCGATCTTCAGGTGTCCGCAATGGGTATTTTAAATAAATAGCTCTTTTTTGATCGATGTCGGCTCTTTGTTGCGGTGTCAAAAACAGACGTTGCATATCCTCCTCTCCTGCCCACAAAGGGGACATGGCAACTAAAACGACCATTAAAACCACGCTTTTAAAGCTCGGAAAGATCATCATCAATTCCTTTAAACGGATTGGGTTTTGCTTCAAGCAATAGAATGGAGCACTCTAAAAACAATTTGGGTTTTTCTGCAATAAATAAAGTCTCGCTACGCCCAGCGGGTAACTTAGATAACTCACAAGATTCGACCATAAATAAAGGCGTAATATCTTCTGACAATCGCTGCATCAGTCGTTGAAAATCAAGATCAGAATGCAACCCTGCCCGAAGATTCAACCGTGTATAGTAAAAAATATCCTTATCAATCACAAACTGTTGCAACCGATCCCGCTCCAAAAGCTGCTCAGGTTCAAATTGAATCGTAAAAGGATGCATAACCAAGGATTGCTGAATCTCCAGCAAAGCATCAACCCATTTCACTCGATTTTGCTGATGCACCAACCCATACTGCATTAATTGCTGATATTTATCCCCATACTTTAAAAAGAGCTGCTCTTGAATCCGCAAAAAATCCACCTGACGAATCAGCTTTTTGAGCTGTAATTTTTGGGTGTTTTGCGCCAGCACCATCTGCTGTTTTTGCATGAATATTAGGGTATTGGCACTGCCTAACAGCACTGCAGCAAGCATAAAATAAATGGCTGGCCACTTTAGATAGTGTTTAAACAACGAGACATCTAAATTCGACACGGTTCACCTTTCTTGATTAGCAGACATAGCAGAGCCAAATCGCAACGTAACACGAAAAGGCAAAGCGGTCACAATTTTGACGTTTTCCCCCTCAACCTCCAGAGACTTCTGCAAATTTCGATCCAAAGGCTCCTGTGTCAGTTTCACCTCAACCACACCTGGCAACGCATTCAACCCTAATATAAACCGATCCACCCACTGCACTGGCGTCTGATAGGTTTTATCAAACGGAAATACCCAGCCCTGAATATGAACGGATAATTGATGACCATCCAGTTTTCGGCCTTTTTTCCAACTTAAGGTTTCCAACAAGATATGCGGGTGTTGTGCCACGACTTGACTCAACGCCTGTAAATCCAAGCCTTTTTTGGCTTGGCTTTGCATAATCGCTTCCGAAAATTCAACTGTGGCTTTAACATCTTCGGCATCATAAGGCAGCTGAGTGGTATCTTGTAATCGTTGTTTTTCAAACAAATACAAGTTGGATTGTTGCTTCAGTACCGTTTGCTCTTCCATTAAAAAATACGTTTGTACACTTTGCTGGATTAGCAACGCCAAACCGCTGATGGTTGCAGAGACCCATAGCACATTTAAACCAACACGGAGTTGGCTAAACAGTCGATGCTTCTGAACATATTCCCACTGGAAAAAAGCAGGCGGTGGCGAATGAGCAAGACAATCAGACAACCCCTGAATCACCGCTTGCTTTTCTGTCGCGTCTGTTTGCGACAATAATTCTGTTAAATTGCCCTGTTTAGCAAACCACTGATCCGCATTCCAGTTGGCATCCGCAACCTCTTGTTGATATAGTTCAACAACAGAAACGGCATCACCTTGTAAATGATTCAAATACACAAAACCAACAGGTGTCCCTATCGGTAATATTTTTTGGTTATATAAATACTTAACCGCCACTTCGGTTTCATGATTAAGCTGTTCATGAATCGCCTGCTCAGACTCCAAATGCTCATCCAATTGCACGGAGCGGCTAATTCGTAAAATACCCTGTAAAAAAAACAACTGCCGAAATCTACTTTTTTGTTCTCTGAATACCAGTAAAAAGGGCAACTTTAACTGCTTTCGTTGAATTTTAAGTTTGGGAGCCAGTTTTTTAAAAAATAAATAGGCAATTAAGAACGCATGCGAATACAAACGGGTTACGGATAATTCATGAGACTTAATTAAAGCCAATAGTCTTTCTAAAGGCTCTGAATTCAGGATACTCGCAATTAGAACCAGTTGCTCATTTCGCGTGCCATTATATTGATAGATCGGCAGCCACTGACAATGCACAAATAACCCACCACTGGCATGAGCCTTTGACACTAACCGTTTTTGATAGGCAGGCTTTTCCCAGGGCAATAATTTCGGCCCCCATTCATACTGAATATTTTCATCAATAAAGTCGAAGACTAATTTGAGTTTCGCCGTTTTGGGTAACTGTTTAAAAAACGCATCCAACTCGTCTTCATTTTTCCAATCAACTTCTTGAGAAACCTCAAAAGGGCGTTGCGTTTGATCGACGACCCAAAATACATCATCTTTAAGATAGAGAATAATATCCATTATCGCACCTGTGCAATGGTGTCATAAACAGGGGCTAACACAGCCATCATGACCCAGCCCACGACGATGGCCATCAACACCGTTAGCAAAGGCTCAATCGCTGGCTCAATTTTATCAATCATATCTTTGGCTTCTTGCTCATAAAATTCGCTCACATTCTGCAACGCATCGTCCATATTACCGCTTTGCTCCCCTACCTTGACCATTCTAACAGCCATGGAAGGCAACGCCTGTGTTGCCGAAAAAGCCTTATAGATCATTTCCCCTTCTTCAATCAATTGAATTGAATCCTTTATTCTCAGTTCCAAATCTGCATTTTCCGTCACCACAGAGGCCAGTCTAATGCTCTCATTAAAATTCAACCCTGCTTGATACATGACAGAAAGCGCGCTGGCAAAACGCGCGATTTTCAGGTTATATAAGACATTCCCAATAATGGGTAACTTAAAAATAAACCCATCAAATTGCACCCGAAAGCGGGGCGATTTTTTTAACCACCACTTTATGATGACAACCAAAACCACAGGAGCCAAAAGAATTTGCATAAGATAGGCTTGAATGAAATTGGAGGTCGCGATTAAAGACGTGGTCGCAATGCCTAACTCACCCCCCATCTCTGTGATAAAGCCTAATAATTCCGGCACCACAAATACCATCAGCATCAACACCACCGACACCACCACCGTTCCGACAATGGCGGGATAAATCATCACTTTTTTGGCCTTTGAAACCAAGCTTTCTTCCCATTTCAACATGGTTTCTAAATTTTCGAAAACTTGATCTAACTGTCCCGTTTTTTCACCAACGGCCACTAATGAAATATACACTTTTCCAAAAATCTTTTCGTGCGCTCTTAAGGATTCAGCAAATTCTGCACCCCCTTCCATCGATTCATAAATCGAAGCAATGATTTCTCGAACGCCAACATTTTCATAGGTTTTTTTAAGATCCTCTAAAATCTCCATGAGTGGCACCCCTGCCTTCAGCAGTTGCCGGAGCTGTGACGTCAAAGTAATTAAATCTCGACGTTTAACGACTTTCGGTTTCAGTGAAAATGTAAAAACCACCGATTTTTGTTTTGCCGAAATGATTTCAATATGAAATTCGTGCAGACGCTGCTCTAGATCCTGTTCATTAGCGGCCTGCATATTGCCTCTAACGCGTTTCCCGTGTCGATTCACCCCCAGATATTGATAGTTTGGCAAAATACGCTCCTAAACCAATTCGGTTAAATCGACAATCCGGCTAATTTCTTCCAAACTGGTGTCCCCCGCGCGAACCCGTCGCAAAGCATTATGCAACATGGTGGTATAGCCAGCTTCCATCGCATGCGCCAATATCTTGTGCTGAGAAGCTTCCGCTAATAACAATTCGTCCAACTCGTCATTAAATCTGAGCGTCTCTAAAACCGCTAAACGTCCCTTGTACCCAATATCACGACAAGCTGGACACCCTTTTGCACGATATAAAGTGATTGAATCCTCTTCCGCAACGCCTAACAGTTTCTTTTCAAAGGCATCCGGTTCATACGCTTCTTTACATTTTGGGCACAATCGCCGGGTTAATCTCTGAGCGAGAATACCAATGATATTCCCAGCTAAAATGGATTTGGGGATGCCGATATCCAGCAATCTGGGAATGGCGCCAATTGCGGTGTTAGCATGCAAGGTTGCAAACACCTGGTGTCCTGTCATAGCAGCTCTTAGCGCCATTTCCGCCGTTTCACCATCCCGAATCTCACCAATCAAAATAATATCTGGATCTTGACGAATTAACGCCCGAATCCCTGCAGAGAAGTCCATACCAATTTCTTCATTAATGGCGGTTTGGCGAATCATATTCATGGGATACTCAACGGGATCCTCCAGCGTCATAATATTCACGCCCACGTCATTTATTTCATGCAACATCGAATATAACGTGGTCGTTTTTCCTGATCCAGTTGGCCCCGTGACCAGCAGAATACCCGTTGGGCGGGATAACATTAAACGCAATTCTCTCAAACTATCGGGGTCCAGTCCCAAGTCATCTAAAGGAATAATCCCTTTATCACGATCCAAGATTCGCAATACAAAATTTTCACCATGCGAACTGGGGAGCGATGAAACTCGAAAATCAATTTCTCGCCCATGCACCACTAAGTGCATGCGTCCATCTTGCGGCGTTCTTTGCTCAGTTAGATCCAAACTCGACATGACCTTCAAGCGAACCACTAACGCAGACCAAAAAGATTTGTGCAATAACCGAATTTGTTGCAGAACCCCATCAATACGATAACGAATGCGAATATAGTACTCTTCTGGCTCAAAATGAATATCCGATGCCCCCTTCTTCACCGCATCGGTCAAAATATTATCCACCAACCGCACCATTGGCTGTGAATATTCATTTTGTTCACCCGATAACACCCCTTCGACTTCCCCTGTCTCCAGCTCACGAAGGATGCCGTCAATCGACAGTTCATAGCCATAGAAAAGATCAATCGCATACTGAATTTCGTTTTCGACCACCAATATGGGTTCAATCCGTATTGACTGCTTAATATGCCGTTTTATTTTATCCAACAGCAAAATATCATCTGGACTCGACATAGCGACCTTTAAATGGTCCGCGGTTAAACTAATTGGCATAACCTGATGGCTTCGGGCGAACGATTCAGAAATCAACTGTAAGGCATTCACATCTGGAACCACCCCTTTTATCGACATTGAAGAAAAGCCAACGGCATCGCCCACGACTTCACGTGAAACAGCTTCTGAAATGAAACCAAGGGTAATCAGAACTTCACCCAGTTTTTTGCCCGTTAGTTTCTGTTCTTTCAGTGCCACCCGAAGCTGGTCTTCGGTAATATAGCCATCATGAACCAGTTTATCTCCTAATAGCGCTTTTTGCGTCACGGTGCTGACTCCTGCAACAAATGCTGTTTAATCACCAATAATCGATTCTTCAGTTGGCGCTGATCGGATTGCTTTGGATCGGACATGGCTAGCGTCTGCTCATAATACTGTTTTGCCAGTGCATACTGACCAAGCTGATCTAAGCTGATTGCCAAATTCCGAACGTGCGCAGGATTACTGGAATCCAATTCATAGGCTTTAAAATAATACTTTTGTGCCAAAACCCAGTCTCGTTTTTTAGCATATTGATGCCCCATGGCCGTTTGCAGTTGCGCGTTTCTTGGCCATTGACGAACTAACCGTTCTAACTTCGCTCGCAAGTCAGGCCCTTCCATCAACTTGGCTTCTAACATTGCCGCAGCAACGGTTGCCTGCTGATTATCAGGTGCCTTTTTTAATATCTGTTGATACATCGCCAACGATTTCTGAGATTCTCCCTTCTTAGCTGCGGTTGCCGCCAACCCAAATAACACTGGCAGACTATCAGGGTCAGAAAGATAGGCCTGCCGATAAAAACGCTCAGCCGCCGCATAATCACCACTTGCATAAGCCTCATAGCCTTGAAAAACCGCTTTATTGGGTTTGACTGTTTCAATTTTATAACGAGGTTCAGTCGCTGAACCCTGCTTTACATCGGCTTTAGGTTGAATTTCAGAAGTGCTTAGCTTAGCTGTCTGCGAGGATTGGGGAGGCATCTTCACTTTTGGCGTCAAAGACATGGGTTGTTCTGCCTTTAAAGGCATTTGATTTGATTGTTTGGTTCCCTCAGTAAGCTGACCATCCTTTGTTTGGGCAACATCGCCTAAAATCGTGCTCTGATTTTTTTCTTTTGGCTGAGGTTGTTCGTTTTTGGCTTTTCCCGCTGTCATCTCATTAGCCGCCTGCGGATCACTAACAGGTGCCTTGGCAGACAACATCTGAAATGATTTCAAATCTGCCGTCATTCGTTGAGACTCTCGTTCATAAATGACTAGACCAAAATAACCCAACCCAAACACAACTAAAGGCACCCACATCCAATGCTTAATCGATAAGTGCGCCTTCAATCCCCCTTTGGGTTGAATCGCTTGAATAAAGCGCTGCATTTTTTGTTGACTGGGTCGGCCTTCATTGGTTGGCTGATAACCTGGAATGTGATCCAAACTCCAATCGTCTTCTTCTATCGGCTCACTGTCAGACTTATCCTTTTGCTCAGGCTCAACCGGCTTTTCTATCTGCTTTGATGACTTACTCTCAACTCGGGTTTTCGACAAAGACGTTGACTCATCATTTAAAGCCAAACTGGTTTCAAGATCCAACCGTTGACTTGTGCCTGAAGTGTCATCTGTCTTTTCTTTAACCATTTTGAGCGAAGAAAAATCCGTTATGCCAGCAGGTTCAGCCGATGCGGGTGGCATTTCTGCATCGGTTTCATGTTCAGTGCTGGGCTCTGCTTCTAAATGGGGCGTTTCCTCACTTGCGTGCTCTAACGGCGTTAGGTCATCAACCGTCACCTCATCAGACATTTGCAATAATTCAGAATCCGCTTCTTGCTCTTGACGGGGTTCGTCGCTCTCTAGTGGTGTCTCCGACGAGGAAGGATCCGCCTCATTCAAACCTTCATCCACAAAATTTAATTGGACGGCTTCTGCTGCCTCATCCATGGTCTCTTGTACTGGCTCTATTAACGACTCAGATGCATCAATGCCTTCAGCAAAATCCATTTGAATCGTTTCAGTAGTGGGTTCATTTTCTAACTGAGGTGGCGAGGTTGATGCCAAAGGTGTCCGTTGTTGCCGTTTATTTTTTTCTTCAGCAGCCTTTTTGAGTGCAGCGAGTAAGGCGCTCATAACAACTAATTACTCTGTGTACGCATTAAGGGTTTAAAGGCTTGCAAGTCCCCATGACTCACATCGGGATTGGTCACAATAATCGGACGAATAAAGATAATTAACTCTGACTTACGGACGGTTTCATCTCGATAAGAAAACAAATCACCCAACCCTGGGATACGACTTAAACCGGGAACACCAGAACGTGTTTTATCATTTGAATCTTGAATTAATCCGCCAATAATGGCTGTCTGTCGATTGCGCAACCGTAGCACGGAATCCATTTCTCTTTCTTGGATGACCGGCACTTGACTGACCACATTCTCACGAGCCAAATCCGGGTTAGGATCACTCACATACCCCACAATTCGAGACAAGGTTGGTCGAATATTTAATGAAATCTCATCTTCACTAATAAACGGCGTCACATGCATCATAAAACCAACTGGAACGGTATGAACCGTTGTTTCAAAAGTGGTAATCCCTGCACTGGTGGCCGTTGCTGACTCTCGGTTCACATCAACCGTAAAATACACCTCGTTATTGACGACTTTTAACAAGGCCGCTTGATTGTTCATTGCCATAATTTTCGGACTCGACAACACTTTAGCATCACCAAATTGCTGTAGCATTTTAATACCCAAATTGAAATTCCAATCGCCTAAGCTTGAAACATTTACCGAAAAATTTGGATTGGTAGACAAGTTGGTTCCCAACAAACTTTGTGCAACTTCAGATGAGCCCTGAGCAGATGATTTTAACGCCCCCCAATCAACACCTGCTTGATACTGATCGCTCAGTTCGACCTCAATCACCGTGGCTTCAATCAGAACTTGTTTATTGGTTCGTCTTAAGGTTGATTGCAAATACGCTTCAATTTGTTGATGCTTTTGGGTGGTGGTATAAACGGTCATCATACCCGCTTCTTTATTCACCACGACATTGGTTATCCCTTTTCCAGAAGCTTCCGAATCAACCTGAATATTGTCCAACCGTGCCATAGAAGCAATATTGGTCTGTAAACTTTTCCAAAAATCATGGGTTGCAGACGACTCTAACGTAAATTCACTGGCTTGACCCCCACTACTATTTGCCGCCCCTGTCACATTCCCCACTGACATCTTCATCACCGTTAAGTCTTTAATATTCTTAACAACATTGACATAATCAATCTCATAATTTTTCCAAAAAGGTTTATCTAGCTGAACCGAAACGGTTCGAGATGACAAGGTATAAATGGCACCGACCTGTTCAACGACCCGCTTCATTATGGTTTCAAGCGGTTGTTGAATAGCATTAATGGATACCTGTCCCGTCACATCAGAGGACAAATTTAATTGCATTCCGGCATCTTTTGCGAGATTAAACAACAGGTCTGCTACCGGTACATTAATCGCTGAGACACTATAAAGGTCTGGGGATTCATACTGACTTGGATCGACGTTCATTGGATCCATCGAGGCTAACTCAGGAATTTCAGCCTGAATGCCACCTTGCTCTGATAAGTTTTTCTCCGGTGCTAAATGTCCTTTTACCTCAAACTTCTTTTCCACAGCAGGCGCAATAGGGTCGCGTTTGACCGAATCAGCACCACTGCAGCCTATGAGTAACACCAGACAACTCATCACCGTCATGAAGTGGGTTGTCAATAATTGTAAAGCGGGGGTTTGTTGTTTCAATTAAAGTCGATTTCCTGATTGTTGGAGTGCTTGTATTTTCATTTGTAAACTTTCAATCGGTTTCACCTGCCAGTATTCAAACTGAGAGATGGCCACTAAGTCCTGTTTCTTGGCTTCTAATTCGGAAGCGTTGGTTTCTCTCGGATAGTAAATCAATTGATATTGATACACTTTTTGCTGTAAATCAATTTCAAACAAGGCAAACAAGTATTGTCGGTTCGATATAGACAAACGGTTTTCAACCTGGTGAAACAATTTTGAAAATGAGGCAATGGGCATCGGCGACATGACAATAAAAGCTTCTTGACTTGGTATTTTTGTCAAAAAAGTCTCCGTTTTCTGTTGCAATTCCGCCATTTGCCACAACTCAGCCAACGCCACATCCAACATTTTTGCCATATCGGTTGGCCGCAATCCATTCGAAGACGCTGTCGAATCGGGTTTGGTTTTATTCGAATTTTCAACCAGGCCTGGGCGATTTTCAGGTGTCACTGCACTTTGCACTGCCACTTGACTCTCTGACTGAGCCGCTATCTGCATCAGCGGCACTTCTATAGCGGATGGCCCGACCAACTGAAAGGCCAAAAGCCCGCCCGAGCCGATAATCAAACCGATCATGGCTATTCGTCGAGTCCACGACCAATCAAATCCAGTTTTTGTTGTCGGATAGTCCGGCACCAAGGTTTTAAAGTGTTGAGATTTAAGTTTGCTATCCCCTTTTGAAAAAGCCACCATCAATAACTTATCCGCTAACAAGTTAATCGATCTTGGCAGCCCTTGAGTCATCTGTTGAATCCGTCTTGCCAGCTTTAGCGTAAACAGATCCTGACCCATATAGCCAGCAACGCGCATTCGATAATTCAAGTAGTGCATCACTTCTTCCGCTTTTAATGCCGGTATCGTAACACTACACGCAATGCGGTCTTTTAAGGGTTTAACGCGCGGGTCATTTAAAGTCGCCTCCAATTCAGGTTGACCAAATAAAACGATTTGCAGCAATTTATCTTCGCCCGTTTCTAAATTCCCTAGCAAACGAACTTCTTCTAAGGTGTCTAGCGTCATGGCTTGCGCTTCGTCAATTAACATCACCACCCGCCGATTTTGAGCATATTCTGTCAACAAAAACTGATTCAAACGATTCATTAAATCCAGTTTGGTATCCGTATTTTGCACTTCAATTTGCAGATCTGAACAGATAAACCTTAGAAAATCGATTGATGATAGATTCGGAGAAGAAATATAGATTTTTCGATAGGATTCAGGAAGTTTTTCTGCCAACAGCCGCAAGATAGTGGTCTTGCCGACCCCTACTTCACCGACGACTTTAATAATGCCATCACCACGCTCTATTGAATAAAGCAGTGCATGCGCAATATCATCACGAGCAGCTTGTGTATAAAAAAAACTTAAATCGGGCGATATCTTAAATGGGAGTTTTTTTAAACCAAAAAACGAGCAATACATAAAATATCAGTTCCACACTTCTTGAGCGCCTACCAAGTTGATTAGGGCGAATTACGGGTCACTATAAATATTATTTTTATATGTTTAAGCGGCTTGTTGCTATTGGTCTTATCTTACCAACTTTCAAGACTTAGAACCAATAAAAAGCTACTTTTTAACACAGTTACCTTAAACATTAAAAAAGAACCTGCAAAAGCAGGTTCTTTAAGTCAGCCATTTTTTTCAATCTCATTCAAAGCGCTCAAATGAAACCGTATCACTTCCACTGGACAAGGTCATGCTTTGATCATTGTTGGTCAAGCCTACTGTCCAACTATCGCCATTTTCAACGCCTCCGCCTCTGTTTGTTTCAAAGTTAACCGTTACACTTAGCACATCATTTGCATAAGTGTAGGTTCCAACATCGACCCCATTTGGCGCCTCACCATCATCTTCGGCAAGCACAAAAGTTTGATCGCTAAAAACAAACAAATAAGCTTCAGAATCAGTCATTTTCCAGGTACCGACAATACCAGATGCATTGCTAAAATCCACTTTTGATAAGGATAACGTTTCAATATTAAGCGTTTGATTATTATCGGATAATGAAACAGTCGTCGTAATGGGCGCACCCATATCGCCAGCCCCAGAATCATTTCCAGGATCATTATCATCATAGTTAATGGTAAATGTGACTGTTTCATTTGCTGCATCATAAGTGTAGTTTCCAAGTTCTAGTCCATTCCCTGGCTGAGCATCATTCTCGACATACATAAAACCGCCATCCGCTGAGAAAGCCAGATAGTTAAAATAGGATCCATTGACATCACGCCAAACGCCATTCAACAAGGAACGACTATCACCTGTGGTATCACCTGTATCACCATCATTTGCATCCCCAGCCCCATCGTCTACGACATCACTGGTTGTCTCGCCTTCCGTATCTCCGTCACCAGAACTAAGACCACCACAGGCCGCTAAAAATAGTGACATCCAGAAAATAATAATCATGTTTTTAAAAGTATTCATAACAATTCCTTTTATTTAAAGTCGATCTAATCAATGGCTTTACACAGTGGATTAGAAGTCGAACACATTACGCTTCACACAAAGTATACTCTTTAGAGGACTTATTTACATTAGAGCATGCTTATATTGCCCATTATTATTTTTAATAGGAACATGGAAACCTCTGTCTATTTTTCTATAAGGGGCACATGATTTCTGCTCTTAAAAACGAAAAAACCCGCATAAAGCGGGTTTTCTAACTGTTTAGGGCGTGATTTCATTCAATGGCTTGCCGTTTTCAGTTTCATTTAAAAAATGACCTCTCTGAAAAACATCAACGAATTGAAGAAAAACGTCCAAAAATTAGTTTTTATCTTGGTCAACAATCTTATTGGCTGAAATCCAAGGCATCATTGCACGTAATTTACGACCAACGACTTCAATACCATGCTCTTCATTCAAACGACGCGCAGCCGTCATAGAAGGATAATTGGCTTGACCTTCCAAAATAAAGCGTTTTGCATATTCACCCGTTTGAATGTTTTTCAAGGCTTCACGCATTGCAGCACGAGACTCATCATTGATGACACGAGGACCGGTTACATACTCACCATATTCGGCATTGTTTGAAATCGAATAGTTCATATTGGCAATACCACCTTCGAACATCAAATCAACAATCAGCTTCAACTCATGCAAACATTCAAAGTAAGCCATTTCTGGTTCATAGCCGGCTTCAACCAAGGTTTCAAAGCCCGCTTTAACCAACTCAACAGCCCCACCACACAATACCGCTTGCTCACCAAATAAATCGGTTTCACACTCATCACGGAAAGTGGTTTCGATAATCCCAGTACGACCACCACCAATTGCAGAGGCATAGGACAATGCAATCGATTTTGCATTACCAGAAGCGTCTTGCTGCACCGCAACCAAATCAGGAATCCCGCCACCACGAACAAATTCAGAACGGACGGTATGACCTGGTGCTTTAGGCGCAATCATAATCACATCTAAATCTTTACGAGGCTCAATTTGGTTATAAATAATGGCAAAACCATGTGCAAAAGCCAAAACAGCACCTTGCTTAATATTGGGTTCGATTTCTTCTTTGTACAATACTGACTGAAATTCATCTGGGGTCAGAATCATTACCACATCCGCATTGGCAACAGCGGTTGCGACATCAGCCGTTTTTAAACCATAACCTTCCGCTTTTTTAACTGAAGAAGAACCTGCACGTAAACCAACGGTTACATCGACGCCTGAATCTTGTAGGTTAGCAGCATGAGCATGTCCTTGAGAACCAAAGCCGATAACGGCCACTTTCATACCTTTAATAATGGATAGATCACAATCTTTATCGTAATAAACTTGCATTGTTTTTCCTTAAATTGAGTTAAAAAATTTTATTGTTAAAAACGAATCATTGCGATAACCGCATAATTCTATTTGAGTATTCAGTCAATTATAAATGGAGTGACTTCTCGCCGCGCATTAATCCAACAGCACCAGAACGCACAATTTCAACAATCAGTGCATCATCTATCGCATCAATAAATGCATCCAACTTCTGAATTTCACCCACCAACTGCACGGTATAAATGGTTGAGGTCACATCGACAATGGTGCCCCGAAAAATGTCGGCTAAGCGCTTAATTTCTTCTCGCATCACACCGGTTGCTTTCAATTTAACCAGCATCAATTCACGCTCGATATGCTCGCCTTCGGTAATATCCACGACCTTAACCACATCAATCAAACGATTTAAATGCTTAACGATCTGCTCAACTTGTTGATTGGTGCCACTGGTCACCAACGTCAGCCGCGACAAGGTTTCATCGTTGGTCGGCGCAACCGTTAGGGCATGGATATTATAGCCTCTCGCAGAAAAAAGGCCGGAAACGCGTGATAAGGCGCCTGATTCATTCTCGATTAACATCGAAATAATATGCTTCATCGTCGCCTCCTATACCAAAATCATTTCGTCAAGGCCTGCACCGGCCGGGATCATCGGATACACATTTTCCTGTTGATCCGTAATGACATCAATAAATACAAAACGATTTTTATACTTTTCAGAGAACGCCTCTTCCAATTGCTGCTCCATCGTTTCTGGATTATCGATACGAATCCCTACATGACCATAAGCCTCGACCAACTTAACAAAGTCTGGTAAGGAATCCATATAAGACATGGAGTATCGACGATCATAGAAAAACTCTTGCCATTGGCGAACCATGCCTAAAAAGCCATTATTCAAGCACAACACCTTAATGGGTAACCCATACTGCAAACAGGTTGACAGCTCTTGAATATTCATCTGAATCGAACCTTCACCCGTCACGCACACCACGGTTTCTTCAGGAAATGCCGCTTGCACCCCCATCGCTGCTGGCAAGCCGAAGCCCATCGTACCCAAACCACCTGAGTTAATCCACCGACGCGGTTTATCAAAAGCATAATATTGTGCCGCAAACATCTGGTGCTGACCCACATCAGAAGTCACATAAGCATCACCCTGAGTAATTCGCCATACTGCTTCCATTGCTGCTTGCGGTTTGATTTTATGACCCAGCTGATCGTAACGCAGACACTTCGTTGCCCGCCAAGCTTCAATTTGTGACCACCAAGCGTCTAAAACTTCGGCATCCATTTTCTTGCCCGATTTTTTCAGCAATTGATTCATTTCCGTCAACACCTGCTGAACCGGTCCAACAATCGGAATATCCACCGCTACGTTTTTAGAAATAGAAGCCGGATCAATATCAATATGAATCACCTTAGCATCTGGGCAAAATTTTTCTAAATTACCGGTCACCCGATCATCAAATCGCGCACCAATCGCGATAATCAAATCGGAGTTATGCATCGACAAATTGGCTTCATAGGTACCATGCATCCCCAGCATGCCCACGAATTGCTTATCGCTAGCGGGGAAGCCGCCCAATCCCATTAACGTATTGGTAACGGGAAAGCCTAATTGATGCGCCAATTCTGTCAAAGCAGCCGCCGCATTACCCAGCACCACACCGCCACCGGTGTAAATAATAGGTTGTTTGGCAGCCAGCATCATATCCAATGCTTTTTTTATCTGCCCGCTATGACCTTTGACGATGGGTTGATAAGAACGCAGGCTGACTTCTTTAGGATACTGATAATCGCACAAGGCATTTTGCACATCTTTAGGCAGGTCCACAACCACGGGTCCAGGTCTGCCTGTTGTGGCAATATAAAACGCTTTTTTCAGGGTAATGGCTAATTCTTCAACGTCCTTCACCAAGAAGTTGTGCTTAACGATTGGCCGAGTAATGCCGACCGTATCGATTTCTTGGAACGCATCCAAACCAATCATAGCGGTCGCAACTTGTCCTGTAATCACCACCAGTGGAATCGAGTCCATATAGGCTGTGGCAATGCCGGTCACCGTATTGGTTGCACCTGGCCCAGAGGTCACGAGCGCGACGCCCGGCAGTCCTGTTGCGCGTGCAAACCCATCAGCAGCATGCACTGCAGCTTGCTCATGACGGACCAGAACGTGTTTTAATTTTTTAGCATCTGTATCCAGGGCATCATAGATTGGCAAAGCTGCCCCGCCCGGATAACCCCATATAAGCTCTACACCCTCATCTTCCAAATAATGGATAAGAATTTGGGCACCAGTTAATTCCACAACAAAGGTCCTCCGTTTGTTCCAAACTGGCCAGGCCTGACTATCATTTAGCCGCTAAAACCCTAGTAACCGTCTGGAATAAAAATGAGTCAAAAAAACAAAGCCCTGATATAAACAGGGCCGAACTCCCAAAGTAAAATTTGGGGTAATTGGTAATTATAACCAAATCAACAGCTTTTATAAAGCATCAAACTCGAATTAATCACTGCAAACCCTCCATTTGGATGCGGCTTTGCAACACCCAAAATCACGCTCGTTTAACCCCATCCTTCCCATTAATGAAACTCGGGCAAAAACAAGTATTGGCGATAATGCTTCAGCTCATCGATGGATTCATAAATATCATCTAATGCCAAATGCGCGCCTTTTTTCTGGTGACTCGTGTAAACCTGAGGTGCCCAACGTTTGGCCAATTCCTTCAAAGTGGACACATCCAGGTTCCGATAATGGAAAAAGGCTTCTAAAGTCGGCATCTGTTCAATCATAAACCGTCTATCCTGACAAATACTATTGCCACACATAGGCGACTTACCTTTGGACACCCAAGACTGCAAAAATTCAAGCGTTTGCAATTCCGCATCGACCATCGACACTTGGCTGGCTTGTACCCGAGCCGTTAACCCCGAATTGCCATGGTGGGTGGTACACCATTCATCCATGCCATCCAAATAGTGCTGTTCGGTTTGGATCGCGATAACCGGCCCTTCAGCCAATACATTCAATTCCAAATCGGTTACCACCGTTGCAATTTCGATAATCTGATCCGTTTTATGATCCAACCCCGTCATTTCCAAATCTATCCAGATAAGGTTATTGTCTGACTTCATGATACTGTCCACTGCCATCTTTAAAATTAAGGCTATTATCTTAAACCTTATTGCCACTTGCCACAATCAAGACATTCTGTCTCAGCACAGCCATTGAATTTTTTTTCAGAACATGGGATAGTAGCGTTTTTTAAAATGAAACGCTTATATGAATCTCATTACCCCTCTTTTTATTTTTGCTTTATTACTTAATCTAGTAATTGAAGTTTGGTTAAATATCAAAAACCAATTTCACATTAGTCGACACCAACACCAAGTGCCGGAAGACTTCAGCGACGTGGTCAGTTTAGAAGCCCATCAAAAAGCCGCGGCCTACAGCCGTGCCAAACTCCAACTGGGCCGTTTTGTGTTATTTTTTGATGCGGCGGTTCTCGGTTTCATGACGATTGGCGGCGGCTTTCAAGACATTTACCAACTTTGGCTCAATAGCGATTTCTCACCCATTTGGCGCGATGTCGGTTTTTTATTATCCACCTTTTGGTTTTTATCACTGTTGCACCTCCCTTTTAGTCTGATCAGCACCTTTAAAATTGAAGAAGCCTTTGGTTTCAATAAAATGACCCCGCTGAAATTCATCTCCGATTTACTGAAACAATGGGCGTTAATGCTGGCAATTGGCTTACCGCTCACTTGGCTGATTTTAACCATTATGAATGCCTATTTTGACCAGGCCTGGTGGTTTTACACCTGGTGCATTTGGTTGGCATTCAATTTAATTTTGCTGTGGGCTTACCCCAAATGGATTGCGCCGATCTTTAATAAATTCACCCCATTAGAAGAAGGTGAAATGAAACAACGCATTGAAGCGCTGCTTGCGAAAACCGGCTTTGAATCCAATGGCATTTTTGTCATGGATGGCTCCTCGCGCTCAGGTCACGGCAATGCCTATTTCACCGGATTTGGCAAAAATAAACGCATTGTGTTTTTCGATACGCTACTGGATACGCTGACCCCAGAAGAGGTTGAAGCGGTGCTGGCGCATGAGCTCGGCCACTTTAAACATGGTCATATTCGCAAACGCTTGCTAGAATCTTTTGCCCTCAGCTTTATCGGCCTGGCCTTGCTTGGCTGGCTTGCACAGCAATCCTTCTTTTATAATGGATTGGGCATCACCACCGAAACCCCTGCTGCGGCTTTATTACTGTTTTTAACGGCTGAGCCAGTCATGTTCTTTTTTCTCAGCCCCATCAGCGCCTTTCAAAGTCGTAAGCACGAATTTGAAGCCGATGCTTTTGCCGTACACGCTACGGGCGCTGCCCCCCTTATCTCCGCATTATTAAAGATGTACAGAGACAATGCCAGTAGCTTAACGCCCGATCCGCTTTATTCTAGCTATCATGATAGCCACCCGCCGGCTAAAATTCGAATTGACCACTTAAAACGATTACAGGAAGTCGAAGATGACGCAGCTTAGTTCAGACATCCCCTTAAAAGATCAACGGTGCCAAACCATTGCGAAAGGCAGTAAGCCAATGATTATTCCACGCATTGAAACCCTGCTCACGGAATTGGATGATTGGGAAATTCCTTTGGATTACAAAACCCTCGTGAAAACCTTTCAATTTAAAAACTATCACCAAACCGTTGCTTTTGTAAACGCGGTCACCTGGGTAGCCCATAAAGAAGATCATCATCCGGAAATCTGCTTCGGGTATAATCAATGCCAAATTACCCTCACCACTGCGGCCATTAAAGGGCTCAGTGAAAACGACTTTATTTTGGCGGCCAAACTCGATGCGTTACTTGATTAAACAATTTTTGATAAAACGATTCGACTAACCGTGGCGAAACGTAAACTGAGTCATCAGCAACGCCGTCGGGTGAAGCAGAAACAGCAGACAGAGCGTGACCAATCCACCCCTGCATCTCTAGAAGCCGCGAGCCGCTCAGTAGAAGGCCTAGGTGAAAAGCAACCAGGCCTGGTCATTACCAACTTTGGAAAACGCCTGCTGATTGAAGATGATCATGGCCAATTACATCAGTGCGCTGTGCGCCAACACCTCAATAAACTGGTCGCAGGCGACCGCGTCACCTGGCAGGCTGATCGCGAAGCCAATACGGGCGTAGTGATTGCCGCCGAACCTCGAAGCCATGAACTCAGTCGCCCCGGTTTTCGCGGCCAAAAACGCATGGTGGCCGCCAATATCGATTGGCTTGGCATTGTCAGCGCCATTGAACCGGGCGTTCATCCCGATATGATTGACCGTTATTTGGTGGCCGCGCAACAACTCAATCTACCGGTACTCATTCTGATTAATAAAATTGATTTAATCCAATCGGATGAGCAATGGGAACTGTTGGCAGAACAACTGCTCCCCTATGTTGAAATGAATTTAGAAATTCTGCCAATTTCTGCGACCCAAGGGGAAGGCATGGACAGCCTCCGCGAACACCTCAGACAAAAAAACAGCGTATTTGTCGGTCCTTCCGGGGCGGGAAAATCGTCATTAATCCAAACGCTGATTCCCGATATCGAGATCAAAACCAACCAATTGTCCGAATCTTCCGGCTTAGGGAAGCATACGACGACCAACAGTATTTTGTATCACCTTCCCAGTGACAACGGCGAAGCTGCCGGTAATATTATTGACTCACCCGGTGTCCGCCAATTCAGCCCAACGCCCTGCGAACGCCATGAGCTAGAGCAATATTACCCAGATTTTTCACCCTTCTTAGGCCAGTGCAAATACCACAACTGTACCCATACGATTGAGCCCAAATGTGCCATCAAAGCTGCGGTTGAAGCCGGAGACCTGCATTATTCTCGCTATCAAAGTTTCCAAAGGTTACGTGAAGAATTTGAACAGGCATTGGATATTCACGCCGGCAAAAAATAAAAAAC
>CBFHUY010000013.1:0-274 GCA_965658885.1 Hydrogenovibrio sp. | reverse complement strand
TGTTCGATAAAGACCGGGGTGAATTGGGTGATTTTAGGGTGTCGTTGTAAAAATCGAACTGCCTGATCATAGGAGCCGGATTGGGCTTCTAAAGCGTTAAATTGAAGGGTGTAACGATAAGTTCCTAGCGATTGAGCTGAATCTGAAGCTCGCAAACGCCAGTCTTTTTCAGAAAAGCCATCCAATTTTGTCGAGGCGATTCCTAAAAATTGGCCTGTGAAGATTGCCCAACGATTTTGACGCTGATTTTTCAAGACGGGATAAAACAAGATCG
>CBFHUY010000012.1:0-23765 GCA_965658885.1 Hydrogenovibrio sp. | reverse complement strand
CGCTGCTAAAATGCTGTTCGCCAAAAAATAACCAGCTTTTCCCTTGAATTTGATGGGCTTCTCTATCTTGCATAAAGGCTCTAAAAGGCGCAATGCCAGTGCCTGGGCCGACCATCATGATCGGCGCATCGACTTTTTCAGGTAACTTGAAATTCGGGTTGGGTTTGATGCTCAATGAAACCTGATCGCCTTCTTGCAGATGGGCTAACGCATTGGAACAGGTGCCGTAACGAGTGCGACCATTCAATTCATAAACCACTTGACCAATGCACAAATGCAATTCGTCTTCAACCAGCGCTTGGCTGGATGCAATTGAATATTGGCGCGCGCGTAATGGTAGCAACCAATCGACTAAATCTTGCGCCGTCAAGACACCAGCGGGTGAAGCCAGATTAAAAATATCGAGCACATCGCTTTGGCTTAAAGTGGTTTTATCTAAGGGGGTGTTGGCAACCAAGCTGGGTTGACCGACTTTTTCAGCATAGGCGTCCAATTGCTTGGTGGTGATGCAACGGAGTTGGCGTTTGTGCGTTAATGCCTGTTCTAGTGAAAAGTCTTCTCCGTTCAAGGTGACCGTCTCAGTGGCATCCAATCCGGCTTGTCGAATGACACTGGCGACCAGTTCAGTCGGGTTTTGGGTGCCGATCACCGCAATGTCACCTGCTTGATACTGAATGCCAGAACCGTCAAGATCCAGTTCTAAATGAAACACGGTTTTATTTGAGGTCACATCGGTCAAAGGCGTAATGGCGAGCACCTCGGCTGAAAAAGGGTTGCTTTCTGACCAGGCCTGGGCATTTTGTGTGACACTGGGGGCTTGAGCCGTTGCGTTTGCGCCGGCTTCTTTCAGAAGACTATCTCTTACAGAAATGACCCATTCATCCGCCAGCGGCTGGAATTCGACATCCGCCTCGACTCTCGGTAAAAGACAATTTGCGCCCAGTTCTGCTAGGCGGTTATCAAATTCTATGGCGGTCTGACAGAATTGATCATAGCTGCTGTCGCCTAAGCCAAACACCGCATAGTTTAAGTCTGGGAGCTGGGGTGCTTTTGCCGCAAACAACGATTTGTGAAAGGCGGCCGCTGTATCTGGGGGTTCGCCTTCACCATAGGTGCTGCTGACCAAAATCAAATGGCTGATTTTAGTGAGGGCTTTGACTTTGATGTCCGACACATTATTGAGGGTGACGGAAATGGATTCGGCTTCCAATGCCCCTTTTAATTGTTCGGCAACCTGTTGCGCATTACCGGTTTGGGTCGCCACTAAGATGGTCACACTCGGTAGATTGACCGATGGATTGGCTGAGCTGATGGCAGAAGTGACCGCAGAAGCCGATTGGGATAGACCATAGAAATAGCCACTTAACCAAAGTTGTTGTTCAGGGGTGCTATTTTGTCGAAGCGTTTCTAGGGTTTCAATTTGAGTGGTGTTTAACAGGTTCATAGGGTTCTCATCTGTAAAGTCTTTGCAATATGGCTGAATTATAAAATTGAAAAATTATTATTAAAAATGATTTAAATTGATTTAAGTATCTATAAAACAGATATGGTTTCACCCACAACCCAAAAAAGGTTGGGGTGAGGTCATTAAGCTGCTGCTTGGTTATTCACTCTGGCTTTAATCACATCCCCAATCACAATCAAGGCTGGCGATTGCACGCTTTTTTCAAGAATAGTGTCCGGAAAGTTTTGTAAATCGGTAATCCAAACTTGCTGATTGGGGCAGGTGCCATTTTCGATTAAGGCAACGGGCGTGTCCGCTGTCATGCCTTTTGCTAATAACCCCGCGCTGATTTTGGGTGCATTGTGTAGACCCATGTAGAACACCATGGTGTCGCCGGCATCGGCCAAGCGGCCATAATCGACTTCTTCAAAGTCACCTGCTTTTTTATGCCCGGTAATAAAGGACACAGACTTTGCATAGTCTCGGTGGGTGAGCGGAATGCCAGAAGAGGCTGCACAACCCACTGCCGCAGTAATGCCAGGAATAACCGTGGCGCGAATGCCTTGCTGTTGCAAAGTGGCCATTTCTTCACCGCCTCTGCCAAACACATAAGGGTCGCCCCCTTTTAAGCGCGCGACTTTTAAACCTTGTTGCGCTAACTCAACCAGACGTTGATTTATTTGTTCTTGTGGCAAGGTATGGTTACCACGGGTCTTACCCACAAAAATCCGTTCGGCTTCCCGTCTGGCTAGGTTGACAATTTCTGGGGCAACCAGCTTGTCGTAAACCACCACATCCGCTTGTTGTAAGAATCGTTGTGCTTTGAGCGTCAATAACTCTGGATCACCTGGTCCTGCACCGATTAAATAGACCTCACCGCGCTGTGCATCGGTTTGATTGGCATTGGCCGTGCTGCTGAGCTGTTGTTGAATATGCTGTGCTGCGCCGTCCAAATCGCCTTGTAAGCTTTGTTCAATCAGGCTGGGCGTCAGGGTTGCTTCCCAGAAATCCTTACGCTTTTCAACCGTGGGTAAACTTGCTTTCACCTGGTCACGGAATTGACCGAGCAGTTGGGTGAGTCGTCCAAAGCCTGCAGGAATCAGCGCTTCCAGTTTGGCCTTGAGAATACGAGCGAGTACGGGAGAGCGCCCACCTGTTGACAGTGCAATGGTGAGCGGCGAACGGTCAATAATGGCCGGTAAAATAAAGCGACACAAGTCGGTTTGGTCAGCGACATTGACTAAAATACCTGCAGATTCACCCCATTGATAAACCGCTTGATTGGTGTCACGGTCATCGGTGGCCGCGATAATCAATTTGGGTTTGGCAAGGGCGTTTAAATCGGCATCGGAAAAAGATTGTTCGAGCCATTGACACTGACCTTGCTCGACGAGTCGTGTCATTTCATCTTTGGTGTCCGGCGCAATAACGGTGACGGCTGCACCGGCTTCGAGTAGTAAGTTGGCTTTACGGGCGGCAATGGTACCGCCACCAATCACCCAGCAGACTTGCTGTTGCAGTTTAATAAAAATCGGTAAGTAATCCATGATAAGTGCCTCTTAATCGTTGGCGCTATCATAGAAAAAAAGTTAAATCAGATAAAATGATTTAAACTGATTTATATATCACTTTAAGTAATAAGGAAGGGCTGCATCTTTTTGATCGGGTCGAAAAAGATGCAGAAAGATAGGAATCGCTTAGTGGCGACCGTAGCCGCGCATATAGTGTTCAAGATGGGATAAGTCAGTGGAAATTTTGCGAACCAATTTATCGGTATTACTAACCACATTCTCAACCAAGTTCAACGCTAAGAAGGGATGTTCAATTCTTAAGCGGTCATACATATCACGTTGAATTTCAAATAAGGTCAGTTCATTGGTCGCCGCTTCCATTTTCAGCATTCTATCCTTGCCATCAAAGAAAGAAATCTCACCGATAAAGTAGCCAGGACCTTGGGTGCCGACCACCATTTCATCAGCGCCGTCATAAGACACAAAGTTGACCTTGCCTTCTAGAATCAAGAACATGGCATCCCCTGGATCACCCTTGTCGGCAATGGTCTCGCCTTTGGTATAGGATTTTTGATTAACAAAATGGGTCAGGCTGTTGACTTCTTCACGTGTCAGTGACGTGCAAATGTGGTGCTCTTGAAAGAAGTCATAGAGTTTTTCAGCGGTCATGTCTTGCATTAAGTTCTCCTTAATGGAATTCGTTATAGTGCATTTAAGCGTTTCGAAATTTTTTTTATTGTATTGTATCTTTCTCGGCTTTGCACCCTTCTCATTTAAATCTTTTTTTGAATGGCGTTAAAATCGGTCAAAAAACGACCAGGCCTGGGGGTTATTTGGCGAGTTTGGTGAGGAGTTCGGTCATGTCAAGAGCTGAAATAGGTCGGCTGTAGTAGTAGCCTTGATGTTGGTAGCATTGATGATTAACGAGAAAAGCTTTCTGTTCCAGTGTTTCAACGCCTTCCGCTATCACGGTTAAGCCAAGGCTGTCGGCCATGGCAATCATAGTTTTGGTAATGACCGCATCTTCTTCATCCTGTGGCAGGTCTAAGATAAAAGATTTATCAATTTTCAATTTGGTGACGGGTAGCCGCTTTAAGTAAGCAAGAGAGGAATAACCGGTGCCAAAATCATCAATGGCAATATGAAAGCCAAGCTTTTTCAGCTGTGCTAATTTGCAATTCATTTTCTCTAGGTTTTCCATCAGGTTGCTTTCGGTAATTTCGAATTCAATCCATTCCGGTTTGCAGTTAGATTGCTTAAGGAGTTCACCGAGGTTTTCGATAAAGTCATCTTGCTGGAGGTGCTTGACCGTTAAGTTCAAAGATAACTTGGGTGGGTTGAGACCTAGATCGAACCAGTGTTTGAGCTGGTGTAGCGAACTGCGCATCACCTGTCGATCCAATTCGACAATGAGATTGGATTCTTCGGCAACCGGAATAAATGCAATGGGTGGTAAGAGACCTTTAGTGGGGTGCTGCCAACGAACCAGGGCTTCCATTCCAATCAGTTTCTCGGTGACCGCATGGTATTGCGGTTGATAGTAAACCAAAAACTCTTGTTGATGTAGGGCTTGGCGCAGACTGCTTTGCATGGCCATCTGCTCAAACGCTCTATTGCTGAGTTCTTCTGTGTAAAACTGGAAGTTATTTCGACCCTCATCTTTGGCGCGATACATCGCAGCGTCAGCATATTTGAGGAGGTCTTCTGGGGTGTCGGCATCTTTTGGATAGAGACTCATCCCAATACTGTTGGACAACAGAAACGTATGATCTGCCACTTGGATGGGGTCGTGGGTGGCATCCAATATCTTTTGTGCGAGGGTGACGGCATCTTGCGGGCTTTTAAGCGATTCCTGCAAGATGGTGAATTCATCGCCTCCTAACCGAGCCAAGGTGTCTTCAGCTCGAATGGTACGGCGAATTCGGTTGGCAATGATTTTCAATACTTCATCACCGATATCATGTCCGAGAGAATCATTGATTTTTTTGAACTGATCCAGGTCAATAAAATGCACCGCAAAAGCGGTTTGAGCCCGTTTGGCTTTTTCGATGGCGTATTGTAAGCGGTTATTAAACAGAGTTCGGTTGGGTAATTGGGTTAATTCATCGTGATGGGCTTGATGTTTTAAGATTTCTGTTTGGTGTTTGAGCTGGATTTCTAAGTTGCGACGTTCGGTAATGTCTTCATAGGTACCAAGCATACCGACAATTTGTTGTTGACCGTTTTTCAAAGGCATTCTCGAAACCAACCACGTTTTTTCGGAGCCATCTTCATCAACATAACTTTCTTGTTGGGTGAGTGTTGATTGCCCCGATTCGATAATGGCCATGTCGGTCTGGAAGTAGTAGTCGCCTTGGTCGTCTTGCCAAGGCAAGTCATAATCGGTTTTGCCGATTAATTGCTGTTGGGATTCAAGTTGCGCATCCGCTAGGAAGAGCTGGTTCGCGCCCAAGTATTTGCCCGCTAAGTCTTTCCAGAAAATGCGAACCGGAACGGTTTTCAATACATTTTCCATCAACTCTTTCTGCTCGGTTAATTGGGTTTCAATGCTTTTTAACTCTGAAATGTCTGTGTCAAATAACACCACCGCATCCTGGCCTTGATGGGGAAGGTGTTGCAAAATGGCTTTAACAGGGTATCGACTGCCATTTTTGCGTTGGTGAATAGAGAGGTTGGTCACGGTTTTTTGGCTATTTTCAAGCGCTTTCAGTTTTTCAACGTGCTCAAGGGTTAGATAAGGATTGGTGTCAAGCACGGTGAGCTGCGTTAATTCTTCAAGGGTGTAGCCTAGATTGTTTAACGCGCAGTCATTCGCATATAAATATCGTAGGCTATGGTAGTCAAAAATATAGATTTCCTGGTGGGCAATTTGCATTAAATGTGCCAGCTCTTGATAACGACGTTCCAGTTGCATCAGATGGGTAATGTCGCTGGAAATGCCAACCGCTTTTATCGGGGTTTGATTTGCATCATATTCAATGTGACCGACCAATTCGATAAAAACTTCCGTACCATCTTCTCGAACCAGTTTGTGCGACAGATGTTGTTTTTCGCCTGTTTCAATCGCCGTTTTAAGTTTGCGCTGCATTCGCTCACGATCCGTCACTGACAGTGAGTTGAGGAGATAGTCTAAAGTGGGAGAGAAGGTGGCAGGGTCTTTGCCGTGCATTTTATAAATTTCACTGGACCAGCTGAGCTTGCCGGTTGCAATTTCCAGTTCCCAAAGGCCCACTTTGGCAAACTCCTGGAGTTGTGTCAGCCTTTGTTCTTGCTTTTGCAAGGTCGGTTCAGCTTGTTCAAGAGGGGGCAGTGACATTGCATTTCTCAACAGTAAATTGTTGGTCAGTATAGCGCAGGTTTTTTTAGAAAGGTATGGTTTTACAAGGAATTGACAATAGAGATAATTTATTAGGATATTGGATTTGTTTCTGCAATGAGAGTAAGGAGCGTAAAAAGCTCGCTTGCGGGGTCCATTCATCGACCCAAGCTACTGTAATCGTAGCTTTTACAAGCGAGTTAAAACAACATCATTTAAATAGCGAGTTAAAAAACTCACTGTTATCTTAATTGGGCTTGGGTTGTTGAATTGTGAAAGAAATGTGGAGGATGCGTTGGGTTATTCGAGATGCTTATCAAGGTGACCATGATATAATGCGCTTTTGTGAAGCGATTAGGGCCTAAATGGTCAGCTCTGGGCTTGCCAAAATTGAATTTGCTGCGTTGTTGACGCTTTTTAGGAAGGTTTATGGAAACACGATTTACCCATTTTGATGTCATTATTGTCGGTGGTGGACACGCTGGCACAGAGGCGGCGTTGGCTTCAGCACGAATGGGCGTTCGGACGCTGTTATTGACCGATAATATTGATACCTTGGGTCAAATGTCGTGTAATCCGGCAATTGGCGGTATCGGCAAGGGACATCTGGTGAAGGAGGTAGATGCACTGGGTGGCGCTATGGCATTGGCGATTGATGAGGCGGGCATTCAGTTTCGCACCTTGAATGCCTCAAAAGGTCCTGCTGTGAGAGCGACCCGTGCCCAGGCGGATCGGGTGTTGTATCGTCAGGCGATTCGTACACGATTAGAAAATCAGCCGTTTTTAACCTTGTTTCAACAACCTGTTGAAGATTTGCTGGTTGAAGGCGAACATGTCATCGGTGTCAAAACCCGTATGGGGTTGAATTTTTATGCTCAGCAGGTGGTGCTCACAACCGGTACTTTTTTGGCAGGTCGCATTCATATCGGTTTACAGAACTATGAAGGTGGGCGAGCGGGCGATGCGCCAGCAAACCGTTTAGCGGAAAAGTTGCGTGAATTGGCATTGCCGGTAGGGCGCTTAAAGACGGGGACGCCGCCGAGAATTGACGCACGGTCGGTGAATTTTGATGCGATGCAATGTCAGCCAGGCGATACCCCTTTGCCGGTGTTTTCATTTATGGGCAAGGTGGCGATGCATCCTCAGCAAATGCCTTGTTACATTACCTATACCAATGAGCAAACGCATGACTTTATTCGTGGTGCTTTAGATCAGTCGCCCATGTATTCGGATGCTGGCGAAATTAACAGTGTTGGGCCTCGTTATTGTCCGTCAATTGAAGATAAGGTGATGCGTTTTAGTGAGCGCAATCAGCATCAGGTGTTTATTGAGCCAGAAGGCTTAACCTCGAATGAACTTTATCCGAATGGCATTTCAACCAGCTTACCTTTTGAAACCCAAGTGCAGATCGTGCAGTCGATGAAAGGGATGGAAAATGCCCGAATTATGCGCCCGGGTTATGCCATCGAATATGATTATCTTGACCCGAGAGGGTTGAATCCAACACTGGAGTCTCAAGCCATTCATGGTCTGTATTTTGCCGGACAGATTAACGGCACCACCGGATACGAGGAGGCCGCCGCACAAGGTTTGTTGGCGGGGTTAAATGCTGGTCGGCGCGCGCAAGAATTACCGCAATGGTATCCACGCCGCGATGAAGCTTATATTGGCGTGATGGTCGATGACTTGATTACGCTGGGAACCTCTGAACCTTATCGAATGTTTACGTCACGTGCCGAATATCGATTGATGTTGCGAGAGGATAATGCCGATCAAAGATTGACGCCGATTGGACGAGAATTGGGCGTGGTGGATGATGCACGTTGGTTGGCGTTTGAATCAAAAATGGAAACCTTGCAGGCTGAAACCGCTCGTTTGAAACAAACCTGGATTTATCCCCAGCATGCGGATGCGAAGAAAGCGGAAGTCTTGATGGATTTGCCGCTCAGTAAAGAGCAGACACTGTTCGATTTATTAAAGCGACCGAATGTACGATATGATGCGTTGGCGACGCTGTCGATGTTCGGAGCGTCAGTCGCCGATGCCAAGGTGGTCGAGCAAATTGAAATCGAAGCAAAATATATGGGTTATATTTTGCGTCAACAAGAAGAAATCGACAAGTTAAAGCGCGCCGAAAATGTACGGATTCCTGAAAGCATGGATTTGGATCAGGTTTCAGGTTTATCGAATGAAGTAAAACAAAAATTGAGAGACCATCGCCCGGCAACCTTAGGCATGGCCTCGCGAATTTCAGGGGTGACCCCCGCGGCGATTTCGTTATTATTGATTTATATTAAGAAATGGCGTCAATCTAATAAAGTGACCGAGAAGACAAATTAATATGAACCGCCTTAATTCTAATGCGACGCTGACCCAAGCAGATTATTTAGCTGTCTTGGAGCAGGTGTTTGAAACGCTTGACCTGCCTAAAAACAACCAGGCCTGGTTAAAATTACTCGATTATTTGGCCTTATTGCAGAAGTGGAATCGGGTGTATAACTTGACGGCGATTCGCGATGAAAAGGAAATGTTTGTCAAGCACTTGCTCGATAGTTTAAGTGTGGCGCCCTATGTGTCGAGCAAACGGTTAATAGATGTCGGAACCGGAGCCGGGCTGCCTGGCATTCCGTTGGCAATCGTGTTTCCAGAGCGTCAGATAGATTTGCTTGATAGTAATAGTAAGAAAACCCGTTTTCTCATTCAAGCCAAAGCGGATTTGGGCTTGTCCAATGTTCAAGTGATACAGCAGCGGGTAGAACAGTATGCGCCTGAAATCCTTTATGATGGGGTGATCTCGCGAGCATTTGCCTCGCTTGATGATATGTTGAGCTGGACGCGACATTTGTTAGCGTCGGATGGATGTTGGTGGGCAATGAAGGCGCAAAAAACACAAGATGAGGTCGCACATCTGCCAGAGTTTGCTAAAATGTTGCAAGTTTTTAATCTGGATGTGCCTGGATTGTCAGCACAAAGAACCTTGATACAAATCGAAAATCATCAGGAAAGTTAAATGGCTCGAATCATTGCGGTGGCGAATCAAAAGGGCGGGGTTGGTAAAACCACTTCTACCGTCAACTTGTCTGCGGCTTTCGCCAGAATGGGCAAGCGTGTATTGATGATGGACTTGGATCCACAGGGTAACGCCACAGTTGCTATTGGTGTGGACAAAGAGGATTTGCCCGTTTCTGCCTATGATGTTTTGGTGGGCGATGTCAAAGCCCGAGATGCCATTCTGACAACTGCTGTCGAAAATTTGGATTTGATTGCCGCAAACGGCGATTTAACAGCGGCGGAAGTGGATTTGATTGACGAGTCAAAAGGGCCGAAAAAACTGCGTAAAGCCTTAAAAAAAGTTCGAGAACAGTACGATGTGATTTTGTTGGATTGTCCACCGACTTTGAATATGTTGACCTTGAATGCATTAACCGTTGCTGAGGGTATTTTGGTGCCAGTGCAATGTGAGTATTTTGCTTTGGAAGGCTTGTCGGCCTTAATGGATACGATTGAAGCAGTACAGTCGGACTTAAATCCTAATTTACATATTGATGGTTTATTGAGAACCATGTATGACCGTCGGAATAATTTGGCAAATGACGTATCAAATGAGTTGGTCGCCCACTTTGGTATGAAAGTTTTACAAACAATTATTCCACGCAATGTACGCCTGGCAGAAGCACCCAGTTATGGGGAATCAATATTGGATTATGATTTGGCTTCGAATGGAGCAATTGCGTACTTGGCATTGGCAAACGAATTGATTAGACGAACAAAATTGTAACTGGAAACGGACATGGCAAAAAAACGATCAGGCATGGGTATCAGAGGGGTGAACGCTTTAATAGGCGGTAAACAAAAGGTTGACAGTAATCTGGCTGACTTGCGAATCGATAAGATTGCCATTGATTCATTAATCCCTGGTGTTTATCAGCCTCGGCAACAATTTGAAGAAGTGGCATTGCAGGAATTGGCAGACTCGATTCGGATTCAGGGCATTGTTCAGCCTATCGTGGTGAAGGCGGTTACCAATCAGCAGTTTGAAATTATTGCGGGTGAACGTCGTTGGCGCGCTGCAAAGTTAGCAGGGTTGGAATCGGTGCCGGTGGTGATTCGCAAAGCCGATAATCAAGCGACCTTGGCAATGGCGTTAATTGAAAATATTCAGCGTGAAGACTTGAATCCCATTGAAACCGCAATGGGGCTGAAGCGTTTAATGAAGGAGTTTGAGCTCACTCAGCAAGCTGTAGCCGATGCAGTTGGGCGGTCGAGAACAGGGGTCACCAACTTGTTAAGATTATTGACCCTGCCTGGGCAAATTCAAGACTGGTTGCACCAAGGCGATCTAACCATGGGGCATGCACGGGCGATTATTACCCTGCCGGAAGATATGCAGCTGTCATTAGCAGAAAAAGCAATTTCCAAATCATGGTCTGTCAGAGAGATGGAGCAGGCGGTGCAAAACTTATTGGTTCCGAAAAAGCTCAAATCGCAACAAAACCGTCATACTTTACCCGTAAAATTACAGGCACAGCAACAGCAATTGGCTGAAAAAATGGCGACGAAGGTTAAGATATCGCAAGGCACAAAAGGGCGAGGGAAGATTGAAATTCCTTTTAAATCAGAAGCGGAATTAGAGCGGTTAATTGGGCTATTAAGCTAACGAATAAAAAAGTCCATATTTAGTATGAGTGAATAGGGTTTCAACAACATCTTGTGGTAGATGAAAAATTATTACTTTACCACTAGATTTTCAGGCAATAAACCGCTATGATTCTCGACTGTTTTACTTCGTCCTAACCTTGGGTTTGGATACAAATATTTGGAGATGTCAGCGTGAAAGAAGAGTCAACCCCTGTATCCGCTGAGACAGCTCCGAGAAAACATAAGCCAGCACTGAATTTTTTATTGTTAAGTGCGGGATCCATGTTTACCAGTATGATTATCGCTGGGTTCTTGGTTGGCTATGTGATTGATTTATTGCTTGAAACGACGCCTTTGTTTTTGTTGAGTTGTGGTGTATTGGGTTTTGTAGGCGGTATGATGAAAGTTCATAAGCTGCTGGAGAAAATGTCACTTCTCGATACAGGAAAAGCGCAAAGTACCGAACCGAAACCAGCAAGAGATGAATAAGTTGCAAGGTGGTCATTTAAAACAAGCCTTTAGAATACAAGGCGTTATTGGTGTGGTTGCGGTTGCCATATTTGCAACGCAAGGCCAATGGTTGGAAGCAATCTACGGATTTTTGATTGGGATGGCAAACTTGCTGATTCTGGTTAACAGCTTTGCACGTGCTGATAGAAAGGCAGAGCATGACCCTAAGCAGGGCATACAGGTTTTATATTTGAGTGCAGTAATTAGATTTAGTCTACTTGCTGTGTTATTTGTTTTGGGGCTGCAAGCATTTGAGTTTGCACCGATGCCAGTTGTATTGACCTTTGTGGCAATGCAGTTGGCTCAGGTGTTTAACTTGAAGGGTAAGCAGCGTTTGACTGACTAAGGAGAAGACCCTTGAGTGCTGAAAAAATGGGAACTGTCGAGTATATTCAACATCACTTGACTAACAATACACTCGCTTTAAATGCTGAGGCACAAGAAGCAATTGATAAGGGACAAATGACTTTTTGGGCATTGAATCTTGATACGATTGCATTTAGTCTTTTGTTGGGAGCATTGATTGTATTTGTAGCAGCTCGTTTAGGCAAACAACTGGAATCTGGAACCCCAGGTGGTTTTCAGAATTTTGTAGAAAGTGTTCTAGACTTTGTTTCTACAAATGTTAGAGATGCCTTTCCTGGGCATAATCCACTAATCGCGCCTTTAGCTTTAACCATCTTTTTATGGGTTTGGCTGATGAACTTTATGGATTTAATTCCGGTTGATTTATTACCTTATTTATTCCAATTAATTACAGGTGATTCACACGCCTATTTAAAAGTGGTACCAACCACAGATTTAAATACACCGCTTGCAATGGCAGCTGTTGTGTTCGGGCTGATTCTTTATTACAACATCAAATGTAAAGGTCTAGTTGGCTTTATTAAGATGTTCTTGTTTCATCCGTTTGGTAAATTTTTTGTTCCAGTGAATGTTGTGATGACGTTTATCGAAGAAGTTTCAAAGCCACTCTCGTTAGCTTTGCGACTATTCGGTAATATGTTTGCTGGTGAACTCGTATTCCTACTGATCGCATTGATTGGTGGAACTCTGGCAGTGGGTGCCGCTGCCTTATTCTGGGCGCCATTACAAGCTATATTGGATTTGGGTTGGTTGATCTTCCATTTATTGGTTATCACCTTACAGGCCTTTATCTTTATGGTGCTAACAATTGTTTATCTTGGTATGGCTCACGAAGAGCACTAAGAGGCAATTAAAAGGAATAGAAAGGGTTTCGAGTAATTGAAGTCCTTTCAAAAGGTTTAAGCGCACCTATCACCGAGTTTCGTTAATTGAGACGACAGGGGTAAAAAGCTTTTTTAACTTTAACTTTAAACTTTGGAGAAAATCGATGGAAGTAACTGCTACTATGATTGCTGATATCTACGCCGCAACTGCTATTGGTGTAGGTGTAATTCTGGCTGCTGCAGGTCTAGGTTCAGCTATTGGCTGGGGTCTAATCTGTTCTAAGACTTTAGAAGGGATTGCTCGTCAACCAGAAATGCGTCCTGCTTTAATGACGAACATGTTCATTTTCGCGGGTCTTATGGAGTCTTTCCCATTCATTATCCTAGCTTTTGCTATGTGGTTCTTGTTTGCAAACCCATTCGTTGGAGCGATGACTGCTGCGCTAGGTGCATAACCAAAACGCAACGCATCAATTATATTTTTTAAATAACGAATGGCGAGGTAACCACTGTGAGTATTAACGCAACGCTTCTCATCCAAATAATAGCTTTCTTGCTGTTGATTTGGTTTGTGAATAAAGTGCTGTGGGGGCCACTTTCTAAGTTAATGGAAGACCGTCAAAAAAGAATTAATGATGGACTTTCTGCCGCTGAGAAAGGAAAGCATGAACTTGAGTTAGCGGAAAAACGTGCTAAAGATGTACTAAAAGACGCAAAACTACAAGCTCAAAATGTATTGAGTCAAGCTGAAAAACGCGGGTCTGAAATCGTAGAAGATGCGAAAGTCAAAGCCGTAGAAGAAGCTGACCGCATTAAAGCTTCCGCCCAAGCAGAGCTAGAACAAGAAGTAAGTCGTGCCAGAGAAGAACTTCGTAAAGAAATTTCTTCATTGGTCGTTTCAGGTGCAGAAAAAATTCTTAATAAAGAAGTTGATGCAGCTGTACACAACGACATGCTTGACACCTTAGTAAAATCAATCTAAGGAAATATAAGCTATGGCAGAATTAATAACCATTGCAAGACCGTATGCTGTAGCGGCTTTTGAAGCCGCTAAAGAAGGAAATACGCTTGCTGAGTGGTCAGAGCAGCTAAATGGATTGGCTGCAATTGCTTCTGATGAAGCAATGCAAGATTTTATGAATCAACCGTCCGTGACAGCAAATGATGTCGCAGGTCTTTTGGTTGAGATCATGGGATCGAGTTTGACCGACGAAGCTAAGAACTTCTTAACCGTCTTAGCTGAAAATAAACGTTTAAATGCCCTTTCAGAAATTGCTGAACTTTTTCAACAATTGAAAGCGAAAGAAGAAAAGCGCATTTTAGCAACGGTTACTTCAGCTCAGAAGCCTACGGAAGAGCAGAAAAAGAAATTAAGTGCTGCTTTAAATGCTAAGTTTGATGCTGAGGTTGAGGTATCTTATGAAGAAGATCCTACTTTAATCGCAGGCGTAAGAATTCGGGTTGGTGATTGGGCTATTGATGGCTCGGCACTTTCACAACTAAACAAACTTGGCGCAGCAATCGCCCAATAATGGAGAGGAACACACATGCAATTGAATGCCTCTGAAATCAGTAACCTAATCAAAGACCGTATTAAAGGATTTGAAGGTGCTGCAGAGTCTGGCAGTGAAGGAACGGTTGTCAGTATCGCTGACGGTATCGCTCTTATTCACGGCGTATCAGACGTAATGTATGGTGAGATGGTTCAATTTGACGAGCAAACCTTCGGTATGGCGCTTAACCTAGAGCGTGACTCGGTAGGTGTTGTTGTACTTGGAGAATATGATCACATCTCTGAAGGTGACAAGGTAACTTGTACTGGTAAAATTTTAGAAGTCCCAGTCGGTCCAGAAATGAATGGCCGTGTTGTGGATGGTTTAGGTCGTCCTATCGATGGTAAAGGCGCTATTGATGCGAAGGTTACTTCACCGATTGAGCGTATCGCTCCGGGTGTAATCGATCGTCAATCAGTTGATCAGCCAATGATGACAGGTATTAAGTCAATCGACTCAATGATTCCAGTTGGTCGTGGACAGCGTGAGTTGATCATCGGTGACCGTCAAACTGGTAAAACAGCGATCGCGATCGATGCCATTATTTCTCAAAAAGGAACTGGTGTTAAGTGTATTTATGTTGCGATGGGTCAGAAAGCTTCTACGGTTAATAACGTTGCCCGTAAGTTAGAAGAGTATGGCGCGATGGAAAATACCGTAATCGTTGCAGCGAATGCTTCAGATCCTGCTGCACTACAGTATATGGCTGCTTACGCAGGCTGTGCGATGGGTGAATACTATCGTGACCGTGGTGAAGATGCGTTGATTATCTATGATGATCTAACCAAGCAGGCTCAAGCTTATCGTCAAATTTCATTGCTACTTCGTCGTCCTCCTGGACGTGAAGCCTTCCCTGGTGATGTATTCTATCTACATTCCCGTTTACTTGAGCGTGCTGCTCGTGTAAATGCGAAGTATGTTGAAGAATTTACCAATGGTGAAGTGAAAGGTAAGACGGGTTCATTAACCGCATTGCCAATTATTGAAACCCAAGCCGGTGACGTTTCTGCATTCGTACCAACTAACGTAATCTCGATTACAGATGGTCAGATCTTCCTAGAAACCAGCTTGTTTACACAAGGGATTCGTCCTGCTGTAAACGCAGGTCTTTCGGTTTCTCGTGTTGGTGGTTCTGCGCAAACAAAAGCCATTAAGAAATTAGGTGGTGGTATCCGTCTAGATTTGGCTCAATATCGTGAACTAGCGGCATTTGCTCAGTTTGCTTCGGATCTTGATCCAGCAACTAAAGCACAGCTAGAACGTGGTAAGCGTGTTACCGAATTGATGAAGCAAAGCCAATATTCTCCTTTAACCACAGCTGAAATGGCAGTTTCTTTGTATGCCGCTAATGAAGGCTATCTTGATGATGTTGAAGTAGAAAAAGTTCTTGATTTTGAAAGCGCTTTACATGCTTATCTTAATTCTGAAAATGCCGATTTGGCAGCAAAAATCAATGCGAAAGGCGACTGGAACGATGAAATCGTTGCAGAAGTAAAAGCAATGATCGATGCATTTAAAGCAAACGGCGTTTATTAAGAAGGGGTAAGCCATGGCAGGCGGGAGTAAAGAAATACGGGCTAAAATCACGTCCGTAACGAATACCAAGAAAATCACCAAAGCCATGGAGATGGTGGCGGCATCGAAAATGCGTAAAGCGCAGGCTCGCATGTATGCTACTCGCCCATATGTTGAAAAAGTGAAGAGAGTCATCAATCACGTTTCAAGTGCGCATCCTGAATATAAGCATCCTTATACTCAGGCGCGTGACACTGTCAAACGTGTCGCTTTGATTGTCGTCTCTTCTGATCGCGGTTTATGTGGTGGTTTAAATTCAAACTTATTCCGAAAAGCATTGCCTCTGTTTAAACAGTGGCAAGAACAAAATGTTCAAGTTGAACTGGCACTCGTTGGAAATAAGGCACAAGCTTTCTTTAGAAGTTATGGCGGTAATGTCGTCGCAACTGTGTCTGATCTCGGTGATACACCTCATATTGATGACTTGGTTGGAACCATTAAGGTGGTTCTTGACCGTTATGAGTCAGGTGAAGTGGATGAAGTACATTTAGCTTACAATGAATTTGTAAATACAATGACTCAAGCACCGTCCATTAAGCAGCTAGTTCCTTTGGAATCAGACACAACAGACGATGAATCGCACTGGGATTATTTATATGAACCCGATGCGAAGACTGCACTAAATTTATTAATGCGTCGTTATGTTGAAAGTACCGTTTATGGCTCTGTTGTAGAAAATGCAGCCTGTGAGCAAGGTGCTCGAATGATTGCAATGAAGAATGCGACGGATAACGCTGGTGAAATGATTAATGAGCTTAAGTTGTCTTATAACAAGGCACGTCAAGCAGCAATCACCGCCGAGTTATCTGAAATTGTGGCTGGTTCATCAGCTGTTTAAGTTTGAAGTATTTCAATAAAAGGTTAAAGATTATGAGTGGAAAAATAGTACAAGTAATCGGCGCGGTAATCGACGTCGAGTTTAATCGTGCTGATTTACCAAAGATCTATGACGCGTTAAAAGTTGATGAACTAGGACTAACACTTGAAGTTCAACAACAGATCGGTGATAACCAAGTGCGTGCAATCGCAATGGGTTCATCTGATGGTCTAAAACGTGGCATGGCTGTATCTAACACAGGCGAAGCGATTTCTGTACCTGTGGGTAAAGCAACACTAGGTCGTATTTTTGACGTTCTTGGGAACGCAATCGACAATGCAGGTCCAGTTGGTAACGATGAAACCATGACGATTCACCGTGCAGCACCAGCTTTTGATGAGCTAGCTGCTTCTCAAGAACTGTTGGAAACAGGTGTAAAAGTCATCGACTTAATCTGTCCTTTCGCGAAAGGGGGTAAAGTTGGTCTATTCGGTGGTGCCGGTGTTGGTAAAACCGTTAACATGATGGAATTGATCCGTAACATCGCAATCGAGCATTCTGGTTATTCAGTATTTGCCGGTGTAGGTGAGCGTACTCGTGAGGGGAACGATTTCTATTATGAAATGGAAGAGTCTGGTGTATTGGATAAAGTTGCGCTAGTTTACGGTCAGATGAATGAGCCACCAGGTAACCGTTTGCGTGTTGCTTTGACGGGTCTAACAATGGCTGAATATTTCCGTGACGAAGGTCGTGATATCCTATTCTTCGTAGATAACATCTACCGTTATACTTTGGCGGGTACAGAAGTATCTGCATTGTTGGGTCGTATGCCATCTGCGGTAGGTTATCAACCAACTTTGGCACAGGAAATGGGTCAAATTCAAGAACGTATTACCTCTACTAAGACTGGTTCGATTACTTCGATTCAGGCGGTATATGTTCCTGCGGATGACTTGACAGATCCAGCACCTGCAACGACATTTGCTCACTTGGATGCAACGGTAGTATTGAACCGTGCGATTGCTGAAACCGGGATTTATCCTGCAATCGATCCACTAGATTCTACTTCACGTCAGTTGGATCCATTGGTTGTTGGTAAGGAGCATTATGAAACAGCACGTGGTGTTCAAGAAACACTACAGCGTTATAAGGAATTGAAAGACATTATCGCTATCTTAGGGATGGATGAACTTTCTGAAGAAGACCGTTCTTTGGTTGCTCGTGCACGTAAAATGCAACGTTTCTTCTCACAGCCTTATTTCGTAGCTAAGGTCTTCACTGGTGAAGATGGACGTTATGTTTCATTGAAAGAAACCATTCGTGGTTTCAAAATGATCCTTAATGGCGAAATGGATGATGTTGCTGAGCAGGCATTTATGTATGCGGGTGACATTGACGAAGTGCTCGAAAAAGCTAAAAAATATAAGGATTAATTGATTATGGCAGTCTCAATGCAAGTCGATATTGTAAGTGCAGAGGGTTCAATGTTCTCTGGTAAAGCGGATATGGTCTTTGCACAGGCTGCCGATGGTGAAGTCGGCATCCTGCCAAAACATACCCAGTTGTTGTCGCAGCTAAAACCTGGTCAAGTTCGGGTTGTCAGTGGTGATGAAGAAGATTTATTCTTTATCAACAGTGGTATCCTTGAAATTCAACCAGATATTGTGACCATTCTTGCTGATACGGCTATTCGTGCAGAAGATTTGGATCATGCTGCTGCAGAAGAAGCAAAACAGCGTGCAGAAGAAGCAATGGAGCAAGCCAAGTCGGATACCGATATTGCGCGTGCTCAAATTGAACTTGCTGAAGCCGTTGCGCAGATTCAGACAATTACCAAATTACGGGATCGTTTACAAAAGACAGGATTGTCTTAAGTCAATTTTTCGTTTAAGAAAAAGCACCTTCGGGTGCTTTTTTTTTGTTTGTTGAATTCACCCCTTTGGTAAAATCATGTTGGATGATTCAAAGGACGTTAGGAAAAGTTCAAGGTAATCCATTTTTGATGGGATAGATTACCTTGTGTTTTTCGTTTATTAGGAGCCACTGAATGTCTTTAAAAGTTATTGTTCTTGCTGCTGGCAAGGGCACGCGGATGCGATCTCACCACCCGAAAGTGTTACAGCCTTTGGCTCAAAAACCGTTGTTAGCACATGTGATTGAAACAGCTCAAAAACTCACAGATCAACCCATTATTACCCTCATTGGCCATGGCGCAGAGCAGGTCAAAACGACGATGGGGAATGAAGGGTTAGTTTATGTAGAACAGCGTGAACAATTGGGAACGGGGCATGCGGTTCAAGTTGCGGAATCTCATATCCATGATGATGATACTGTTTTAATCTTGTACGGTGATGTTCCTTTAACCAAGCAGTCTACATTGCAGGCACTCGTTTCACAGGTGGATGGAGAACACCCATTGGCACTACTCACGATTGAATTGGCGGATTCTAGCGGCTATGGCCGGATTGTTAGAAATGCAGCCGGGTCTGTGATGTCCATTGTTGAGCAAAAAGATGCGAATGCCATTCAGCAGCAGATTAAAGAAATCAATACGGGAATGTTGGCCGTGAATGGTGGGTCACTACGGCAGTGGTTGACGCAAATATCCAATGAGAATGCGCAGGGGGAATACTATCTGACTGATATCGTTTCATTGTGCGTTAACGATGGCTATAAAGTCGCAACCTCTCAACCCGATTCGGAAATTGAGGTGTTAGGCGTGAATGACAAGCGTCAATTGCAAGGTTTAGAGCGCGCCTATCAAAATCAGTTAGCTGAGGATTTAATGACACAAGGCGTTACATTAGTCGATGCAAGTCGTTTGGATATTCGTGGGCACCTTGAAGTCGGGATGGATGTGACCATTGATGTGAATGTCATTTTTGAGGGGCAAGTTTCTTTGGGTGACAATGTTACGATTGGAGCCAATTGTGTGATTCGCAATGCCCATATTGCTGCCAATACAGTGATTCATCCCTTCAGTCATATTGATGGTGCGCAATTGGATGAAAGTTGCGATATAGGTCCTTATGCAAGGCTTAGACCGGGAACCGCGTTAGCTCACTCCGTTAAAATTGGCAATTTTGTTGAAACCAAAAATGCTCAAATTGCAACGGGTTCAAAAGTAAATCATTTGTCTTATATTGGCGATACCAAGATGGGATCTAATGTGAATATTGGGGCGGGCACCATTACCTGTAATTACGATGGTGCCAATAAACATCAAACCCTTATCGGTGATGATGTGTTTGTGGGTTCAGATACACAATTAGTGGCGCCGGTGACGATCGAAAAAGGCGCAACGATTGGCGCTGGCTCGACCATTACCAAAACCGCTCCGGCTGAAACTTTGACTTTATCGCGCAGTAAGCAGCTCAGCATTTCAAATTGGCAAAGACCGCAGAAAAAGTAACCAGGCCTGGTTGTTTTTAGGCGCTAGGAGAGAAAATTTGCTCTATATTACGTTAAAGCCATCACAAGCAGACCCTTTACAGGCATTGATGGAAAAGCAGGGGTGGCAGGTCATTAGTAAAGATGGTGGCCAAAGTCAGTTCGTTGGCTGGGCTTATGTGATTCATTATCAATTGAAATGTGATAATCAGTTAGCGGAGGTTTGGTTGCATTATTCAGACAATCAGGGCAAGCTGGAATCTTATTGTGAATTGAATCCTGCTGCTAAGCCGTTACTGGAACCTCTAATTGAAAACTGCCAATAACCTATGACCAAACAGACGATTAAAGCCTATTTCCAACTGACCCGTTTAAACCGTCCTATCGGTATTTATTTAGTGTTGTGGCCGGCTCTATGGGCTCTATGGTTAGCGGCTGAAGGCACTCCGCCCATTGATACGGTGATTATTTTTATTTTAGGGGCGATTATTATGCGTTCCGCAGGCTGTGTCATTAATGATTACGCAGATCGTCACCTAGATGGTCATGTCACACGTACCTGTGCCAGGCCTTTAGCAACAGGTCAACTGTCTGAAAAGCAAGCATTGCGCTTTTTCATATTCCTTGCTTTGCTCGGTTTTGGTTTGGTTTTGCTGTTGAATACCTTGACGATATGGATGTCTTTGGGTGCTGTGGCATTGGCGACCTTGTACCCCTTTATGAAACGGTATACATATTGGCCACAAGCCTTTTTAGGTGCGGCTTTCGCTTGGTCGATACCGATGGGGTTTACCGCTGTGCAAAACCAAGTCCCATGGCAAGCCTGGGTGGTGTTTGCGGTGACCTTGGTGTGGGCTTTGATTTATGATACGGCCTATGCCATCGCGGATAAGGAAGATGATCTGAAAATTGGCATCAAATCAACGGCCATATTATTTGGTGAGCAGGTTCAATGGCTGATCGGCTTTTTTCAGCTGATGATGCTTGCTGGACTGGTTTGGATGGGGCAGTTATTTGAGTTAGGGGTTGTTTATCATTTAGCCTTAATTGCAGTCTTCGGGTTATTTGGTTATCATCAATACTTACTGTCAAAAAACGACCCTGCCCAAGCCTTCAAAGCATTTTTAAATAATCACTGGGTAGGATTGGTGGTTTTATTAGCCATTATCGCAGACCGGTCTTTAGCGGGTTAGATGCTTATCGATTAAGACGGAAGCTATTGTAGGGTTAAACTTTCAGGAGTCGATAACAGGGGATCTAAACGCAATTGCCAATTGGCGGTATCAATGGCCTGTGTAAAGATTTTAAGTAGGGTGCCCATAAATTCAGCTTCATAGCTGAATTGAATACCGGGTCCGGTCTCTGGTTCTAGTATGAGTTGAGGAGACGGGGTTTCAAGTCCTTTCAAGGTGAGTTTTGTGAGTAAAATAGGCGCTTTACCTAAAGGCTCTGAAGCTTGTTGAGGTTCTTGATAGGGCGCACTGTAATTGGCTTCAAGTTGCCCTTTTTCCGCAGCGGCTTGATACATGGCTAAAGATTTCTGAGACAAAATGGCTTGGCCTGTCTGAGGGTGTTTTCCCTGTAAAGTCGGCAATAATAATTGCAAATAGCGGCGTGTTATCCAAGCTTGTAGGCTTTGTTGATTTTCAGTGTGCAGCTTAAACAAAATTCGATCTTCGAGCGGTTCGTAACGGGCTTGTATTTGTTTAATATGATCGGACATAGTTTTTTGGGAGCAATTTATTTGAATATTACAGCATCAAGCATTATACCTTGTCCGGCTTGGTTAAACGTCATCATCTTGAGTTGTTTGCCCATTCTAAGTCTTGCAGAAGCCCCGCAACCGTCTGAAACGCCTCCAACAGCCAATGAAAAATCTTCCAAATCATCGGAACAAAAAACCTATTTTTTAGAGCATGCCAATATCCAGATGCTTCAAGATACGCTCGATACACTGGACGACTGGCAACAATGGGTGGGCAGTGAAGTTGAAGATTTGGGGCAGGCAACCGATGATTTTTTTGGTACCGAAACATCTTTTGAACGGAGTAAGGGTAATCGGCTTGATGTCAGTTTTCCATTTCAATTTCATCAAAATGGTCAAATTGACCAGTCCATTAATATACGCGCCAAAATAGACCTGCCGAGAACCAATAAGAAATGGCAGTTGATCGTCACTTCTGCCGAACAATCCCTTACCGACACCTTAACCGGTAATGACAATACGCAACCTGTTCAAAGAAAAGCCACTGCCGTTAATGATAAAAATAACAGTAATGCAATTGGGCTGCGTTTTCTAATTGATACCAAGGACGTTATTTCTTCATTTGTTGGGTTTGGCGTCAACTTTCGCAATATCATACAGCCAGACCCCTATGCACGGATTAAAGGCAATAAAAAATGGCTGTTGAGCCCCATTTGGGTCTCTCGGATGACGCATGATTTGTTTTGGGAAAGCGTGCAAGGGGTAGGATTAAGATCCAGTCAGACCTTTGATGCCGGTTTAAGCAAACGGCATTTATTCCGCTCTGAAACCATCGGAACCTGGTTGGATAAGGAACAGGCTTATGACGTTGCCCATAACTTTATTTTGTTTGATCAGGTCAATGTTCATCGCGGTTTAGCCTATCATTTGGGTTGGAATTGGACCACGAAAAACAAGGGATTTCACTTATCTGCATATCATGCTGGGGTGAATTGGCGAGAACGGGTTTATAAAAAATGGTTATTTGTTGAGTTGGAACCCAGAGTCGATTTTACCGAAGCCAACGATTTTAAACAGGCAGACTTTAGTATTCTACTGATGCTGGAAGCACAGTTTTATAAAGTTAAACCTTGAAACGCGGTAGAAAGGCTTCTGTTAGCAATAGAGGCGCTTGCTGTTGCTTGAAGATGGAACGGCGTGCAAATGTTGGGCCTTTCGGCCAATCCGTGTCTAAGTGTGGCCAGTAATCTGCACGATGTTGGCACAGTTCAAAAGGCGTTCTTTCTAAATTGGGAATTTGAAAGAGCACCTCGCCCAAGGGTCGATTGCCAAGCTGCTTGATTTGATACCAAGGATTATTGGGGTGCCAGTCTGGAATCACGGTTCTGGCATAGATAAATGGATGCCCTTTTACATGGAGGCAGACACAGCGTACCCAAGCCTTTTCGCCAGTTGCTAATCCTAATAATTGCGTTTCAGATGGCATCGGGGTTGCTAAGCCTTCCGCCAGCACCTCCACTTCAATGGTGCCAAACGCTTGGCGTAGGTTTTCAGTAAGAGACCCTTTGTCTAATAACCACGGCTTAAGCTCAGCGGGCAGCCCCAGTCGTTCAAGTAAGCGCAAGGGAAGCCAGTGTTTAAGCATGTTTATAATCCATTTTGGTGCCAACCCAGCGTTGGTGGAGTTGGTCGCTGATTTCAGGCGCCGTTTTCACGAGGGTTTGGGCCCAGTGTTTGGCTTCAGGGATAAGATATTGGTCGCGCTTTAAGTCGGCAATGCGAAATTGAAGGCCACCGGTTTGGCGCGTGCCTAAAATTTCACCCGGCCCGCGAATTTTCAAATCTTCTTCGGCAATTCTAAAACCATCATTAGATTCGCGCATAATATGCAATCGAGCTTTACTCGTTTCACTTAAAGGGGCTTGATAGAGTAACACGCAGTGACTTTTTTTGCTGCCTCGACCCACTCGACCTCGTAATTGGTGCAGTTGCGCCAAGCCGAGTCGTTCGGCATTTTCAATAATCATTAAACTGGCGTTTGGGACATTGACCCCCACTTCAATGACGGTGGTCGCGACCAGTAAATCCAATTGATGGTCTTTGAAAGCATTCATGA
>CBFHUY010000011.1:0-24166 GCA_965658885.1 Hydrogenovibrio sp. | reverse complement strand
CCCCAAACGGTTCGCCGTTTTGAAGCCTTTTTACAGACCCCTGTGGCGGTGATGCATTCGGGGTTAAATGATAAGGAAAGGCATTGTGCTTGGTATGCGATCAAATCGCATCAGGTCTCGGTTTTGTTAGGTACGCGCTCAGCGCTGTTTACCCCCTTTGCGAATTTAGGGGTGTGTATTTTAGATGAAGAGCATGATTTGTCGTTCAAACAGCAGGAAGGCTTTCGCTATTCGGCGCGGGATTGTTTGGTGAGACGAGCGCAATTGCAGCAGGTCCCCGTGGTATTAGGATCGGCAACGCCATCCATTGAAACCTTGCATAACGCGCAGTTGGGGCGTTATCACCATTTGACCTTATTGCAGCGCGCTGGAGCCGCGCAAATGCCCGATATCAAATTGCTGGATGTACGCGGTCAGCCGATGGCAGCGGGGATAAGTGATGCTTTGCAGCAGAAAATGGCCGAACATTTAGCCAACGGACATCAGGTTTTATTGTTTTTAAATCGTCGTGGGTTTGCGCCGGTATTGATTTGTCATCAATGCGGGTGGCAGGCAGTGTGTGAGCAGTGTGATGCCAATATGACCTATCATCAACAGGTGAACGAATTACGTTGCCATCATTGTGGCGCACAAGCGCCCGCGCCGCGTTCCTGCCCAAGCTGTGGCAGTGACCACTTTGCAAGTGAGGGGGTAGGAACCGAGCAAATCCAACATTGGGTGCAGACGCATTTTCCGCAGGCCTCTTTCTTGCGCATCGATCGGGATACCACTCGCCTAAAAGGCCAAATGCAAGCGCTAACCGAACAGGCCAGTAATGGCGAAGCCGATATTTTAATCGGCACTCAGATGTTAGCCAAGGGTCATCACTTTCCGAAGGTCACTTTGGTGGGAATGCTTGATGTCGATCAAGGTTTGTTTAGTTGTGACTTCCGAGCCGCTGAACGTATGGCACAATTGATTGTCCAGGTATCCGGGCGAGCGGGGCGAGGACAATTCGCAGGGGAAGTGGTGATTCAAACACATCATCCTGAGCATCCATTACTCAAGGTTTTAGTGGAAAAGGGTTATCCGGCCTTTGCGCAGCAAGCATTGAAAGGGCGTCAGCAAGCGGATTTGCCGCCTTATCAATATCAAATATTATTGCGTGCGGAAGCCATAGATGCACAAATGGGTTGGATGTTATTAAATGAAATAAAACAGGCGTTAAATTTTGCTAGAATGTCAGTCTTATTACCGCCAATTAACAAACAAATCAGCGGTTTAGTTGATGAAGTCGCCAACCCAAGAGACGCCTATGGACAGGTGGATTTAGCCAGTTTAGAAGTGTTTGGCCCGGTGAGTGCGCCGATGCTCAAACGCCAAGGGCGCTTTCGGTATCAATTGTTATTACAGGGACGACAAAGAAGCCAATTACATCAATGGTTGGCCGAAGTGGAAGGGTTGCTGTATCAATTGCCGCTTGCAAAAAAAGTCAGGTGGTCAATTGATGTGGACCCACAAGAAATGGGTTAGGCTGTCCAGAAATTATTTTGAGGAAAAAGCGTGTCACTACTCATCCGATTATTTAAAGCACTCAATGCCAATCAGCATCCTGGACAAATCGCATTATCATTTGTGCTGGGCATGATATTAGGGTTAACGCCGTTATTTTTTGCGCACAATTTATTGACGTTGGCACTGATTTTGTTATTGAGAATTAATCTGTCTGCATTGATTGCGGCAACCCTGTTCTTTAGCGGTGTTTCCTATTTATTAGATCCGTTATTCCACCAAGTCGGGTTGTGGCTGCTACAAATGGAGACGTTACAGCCACTGTTTACCGAACTGTACAACCAAGCTTTTTGGCGCTGGATGAACTTTAATAATACCTTGGTCATGGGCAGTGTGTTGGTTGCTTATGGATTGAGTTTACCGGCATTTATCCTGTTTTGGCTGTTGGTAAAAACTTATCGCAACCGGTTTTTGAAATGGGTGAACCAGTTTAAAATTATTCAAATCCTAAAAGGGGCAAAAGAAGCTGAATGGCTTTCTGGAATCGTCAAGTAAAACCGACAATGGCTGACACAGAACCGTCAGCGTCAAAACCGTCAAACACACCAAAGCCGAAAGGATGGATTCGATGGTCGGGTTTAACCGTGGTTGTGGCGGGGATTGGAGTGTTTTTGCTGATTGGTTATCTGGGGATTACGTTGGCATTAAAAGCGCAACTGGAAAAGGGCTTGTCGAATGTCTGGGGTGCCAAAGTCGAAATTGGTGCGATTGACTTAGGGTTGTTTCCGATTGAAGTCGGTCTGCGGGAACTGCAAGTGACCGACCCCAAAAAACCGATGGAAAACCTGATTGAGATTGAGCGCATCAGTGCCGCTGTGAACTTGTATCATTGGGTGGTGGGGCGAACCGTTATTGAAACGGTTTTTTTAACGGACTTGGCACTACATCAGCCGCGACAAACATCGGGCGCACTCGCCAAACCGCCAAAGGCCGTTACCACAAAAGCGGATACGAAAGCCGAAAATGCGGCAACCCAAAAAGAAGCATTGGCGATTCCATTACCAAAAGTGGCCGTGCCAACAACGGAACAACTGCTGTCGAGAGAAACCCTGCAAACGGTCACTTTGGCCAAAGAGATTGAACAAAAATTGGCTCAAATTAACCAGGCCTGGTTAAATTTGGAAGCCGAAATCCCTTCTCAGCAACAAATCAATGATTATCAAACTCGATTTAAAACCTTAACCCAAGGCAAGATTGATTCGATGCAGGCGTTTGAAGCCAAAAAAGCGCAGTTTCAATCGTTAAAGCAAGACCTTGAAGCGAAACAGCAAGCACTCAACGCCGCACAAAAAACACTGAAAAATCATCTGCCCGAACTACAACAGCAAATAAATCATTTAAAACAAGCACCGCAAAAAGATTATCAACGCCTGCTTGACACCTATTCATTGGATGCGTCAGGGTTATCGAATATCAGTTATCTCTTGTTCGGTCCGCAAGTACAAACTTGGATCAATGAAGGGATTAAATGGGCAGAAAAAGCGGAACCCTTGATCGAAAAATTCAAAACCTGGCAGGCTGAAAATGCCCAACAGCAAGCTGAAACGGCAGCCATAGAATCAAAACGTTTTAAAGGTCAGGACATTCATTTTAAAGAAGTGGATCCTCAGCCAGATTGGATTATCAAACGAATCGTGTTGGAAGGGGATCTCAATTGGGGGCGTTTAACGGCAGAAGCTACTCAAGTGACATTTGATCACCCGAAAACACGCTTGCCCATCTTATTTAAAGTGTTTGCTAAAACCGAGCAGGCGGAACAGCCGTTGAGCTTTATTGGACAAAGCAATTTTATTAACCCGGATGCGCCTTTTACTGAAGCGAAGGTCTCTTGGCCGCAACGTCCGGTTAAAGATTGGAAAATTTTAAAAGACCGGAACTTACCTTTGTCCATGCAGGAAGGGGTGGTTGATGTGACAGGGCATATTTTGTTGAAAGCCAAACACCAAATTGACGCTTGGCTCAATTTAGACTATCAACAGGTCGATATGCAGATTGTGGGGTCTCCATCAAAAGATGTGAAACGCTATGTGGCGCCATTATTTAACGACATCCAGGCCTTTACAGTAGAATCTGACATTACGGGAGATTGGTATGCCCCTAAAATCGGTGCCAATTCAGATTTAGATAAAATTCTTTCCGCTGGCTTTAATAAACTATTAGCGCAAGAGTTGGCGAAACTCAAAACGGATTTAAAAGCGCAATTGGATGCTGAATTGGCAAAACAGCTTCAGCCGATTCAAAAGCAACTGTCGGTCTGGTTAGATAAGGATTCTCAATTGGCTTTGCAACAAAAAGGGATTGGTCAGATATTGGATTCCAATTGGCAGGCCAATGCCAAGAAAGCTTTGCAGCAACGTTTAGATGCGGAAGTGAAGAAAGCCAAACAACAGGCACAGGCAAAAATCGATGCCGAAAAAGCGAAATTAGAGCAGGCTAAGCAAGCAGCAGAAGCCAAGCTGAAAGCAGAATTAGCCGCGAAGAAAAAGGCAGCAGAGCAAAAGGCTAAACAAGAAGCTGAAAAAGCGGTTGGCGATCAGATGAAAAAACTGTTTAAGTTTTAATACGAACGCCTAGTTTGCACCAGAAATTTTAAAAAAGAATGATTGTAATAAAAACAGCATGATTTATCGAGGAAGCGACTTATGAGAAAAAATTTACCCATCACCCAGACTGAAAAAGTGGTGCCAGAAGGGTATATACTCGTCTCGGAAACAGATCTTCAAGGCAATATTACCTATGCAAATGAAGACTTTATCAAAATATGTGGCTACTCTAGAGAAGAGCTAGAAGGTCAGCCACATAATATGATCCGTCATCCCGATGTGCCTGAAATTGTATTTGCCGACTTATGGGCAACTTTACAAAAGGGAGAACCTTGGCATCAATTGGTGAAAAATCGCTGTAAAAATGGGGATTACTACTGGGTAGAAGCGAATGTCGCCCCCGTTATTCAAAACGGCAAAGTGACCGGTTATAAGTCCATCCGCAACCCGATTTCAGATGCAGAAAAGGCGGCGACCGAGGCAGCTTATAAACAGATTGCTTCGGGTAAGCTTTTGATTAAAGGCGGCGCCGTGATGAAGCCTTGGATGCAAAAGATTGCTGATTGGAGTCCATTACCTCAAAAATCGATTTTAGCGAAAACCATGATTCCATTAGTGGTGATGTCGATTATGTGGAGTATTATTTTGCAGCTGTATTTGCAAAATGTTGCGGATAATCTCTATGCCGATGCAGTCGTTGAGCGTCAGGGAGTGCTCAGTGGTAACCTGCAATCAGAAGTGGATGCCCTTGGTAAAGTCGCTTTAACCAACGCGGTGGGGATCGCGGGTAATTCTGCTGTCATTTATGGGCTTTACGATAAGCAAGAAACCGCTTTGTGGCAGATTGTTGAGGTCAATTATCAACAGTATGTGGATCGGGCGGATCTAAAAAATATCGGGGTGGCGATTTTTGATGCGAAGATGAAAAAAATTGCCAATAGTGGGGTCGAGATAGCGCCACCGAAAATGCCATCTGAACCAACGACCCGCGTTCATTTTCAAAAGGACGGTGGTTTTGTTCAAGCCCTCGTTCCGGTTCCTTATGGCGATAAGGTGTTAGGGCTGGTGGTGATGAATTTACCCTTAACCCAAATTGAGACAGCGGAGAAGGCATCAGACCATTCATACGCGGCTTTAGCATTTGATGGGCAGGCCATTTCATTGGCCAAAGGTTTTGAAGCCTCGCCCGTAAAAGCCCTTTTGGATCAGGTCAGTCATCAACAGCTGATTACAGACGGCTATGCAGTGGTTGATAATCAATTGTTGGTGTTTGATCAAATAAATGACAGTGAGGGTGTTGAAGGGGCCCATCTTATTGCTGAACCAATGGTGATCTTGAATAAGTTGTTAAGCGATACCTATTTTATGATTTATGTCGCTCAAGGTGCCATGTCTGGTGGCTTTATTCTGTTATTGATTCAGGTCTTTTTGAGAATGCGGGCTTCTATTTTAGGGCCGATGAAGCGACTGACTCAGAAATTGAAGCGCGCGGCAGATGAAGGCAGTCTGGCGGTGAGAGCGGAAGTATTGGTTGAAGATGAAATTGGCCAAATGGCACGCAACTTTAACCATTATGTTTCTTCGGTACAACAATTAATGGTCGGGGTATCCGACATGATTTCAGCCTTAGCGAAGGGTGATTTGGAACAGCGTATTGAGCAGGATGCTAAGGGGGATCTTAACTTGCTGAAAACGGATGTGAATCAATCCGTTGATAACATTCAGCAAGTGATCTCTGAAATTGAGAAGGTCATTTATCATCTTAAGACAGCCCATTATCAATTCGATTCTTCAGCAGAATTCAAGGGCGCTTTTGCCACCATGATGGGTGATCTCCAAAATGCCATGTCGATTACCGATGAAGCGGTTCAGGGAATTAATACCACTATGAAATCCATTGCAGAAGGGGATTTCTCCAGCCGTTTAAATGCGGAACTGATGGGCGATTTACAAGGGTTGAAGAACAATATTAACCAATCGCTGGATGCATTGGAAACGGGTGTGAATGACGCGGTTGCAGTGATTGTTGCCCAGTCCAATGGCGATTTGACCGAACGTATGACCGGTCAATATGATGGCCAATTGGCATTGATGCAGAAGGCATTAAACAGTTCTTTGGATAAGGTGAGTCATGCCATTTTAGGGTTGATGACCAGTGCCAATACCGTGAATGGTGCTTCCGAACAAATCGCGCGTGGGAATTTAGATCTTTCTGACCGAATTCAAGAACAGGCCGCTTCTTTGCAGTCGACCGTGCAATCGATGGAGTCGATTACGAAGATGGTGCAGAACAACGCACAAAGTGCCAAAGAAGCCGCCAGTTTGGCTGATGAAGCCAAGTCACAAGCCGATAATGGCGCGGCCGTTATGGCGCAAAGCATTCAGTCAATGCAAGCCTTGTCTGAATCCAGCCAGAAGATTGCTGATATTATCGGCTTGATTGATTCCATTGCCTTCCAGACCAATTTATTAGCGTTGAATGCGGCAGTGGAAGCGGCGCGTGCCGGTGAACAAGGCCGAGGCTTTGCCGTCGTGGCCGGAGAAGTTCGTACCTTAGCTGGAAAATCGGCAGAAGCCGCTAAAGAAATCCGTCACTTGATTGAGACCAGTGGTCAGCAAGTGGTGGACAGTGAGCACTTGGTACAGAAGTCGGAGAAGGAATTTTCATCGGTATTGGATGCGATCTTGAAGATGCAACAATTGGTTTCTGATATCGCCCAAGCCAGTTCGGGGCAGGCACAGAGTGTCTCGGAAATTAACCATGCGATTGAAGGTTTGGATGGCGTGACTCAGCAAAATGCGGCCTTGGTTGAAGAAACGGCAGCGTCTGCAGATACGCTTAAAGATGAAGCGGCTCAAATGCGTCAGCAAGTCGGCTTCTTCCGTGTTGAAGGCGCTTCTGCGCAAGCATTGTCAAATGCTTCAAAAAAGCAAAAGGCCTAAGGTGATTCTACTCAAGGATTTGAATGGTCTCATTAAAAGAGGACTGAATTTGAGAAAGCAAGTGATATTTGCTCTGCTGTCCGCAATGATGGTTGTGACACTGACCAGTTGTACGACAAGCATTCAAATTAAGGTGTTAGAACCCGCTAAGATTGGCCGTGCTGCAGAAACCAAGCAGATTGCGGTGTCTCCTTTTAAAGGCGATCAAGTGGGGTTGTCCTCAAAAATTGAAACGGTATTGTCGAAGCAGGTGGTAGAAGGCAAGCCCTTTTTTACGACCGTTAGCCGGAATGAAGTGGATCGCTTAATTAAGGAGCAAAGTCTGCAATATAGCGGTGTGCTTAAAGAAGATCGGTTGGTTGAAGCAGGTCAGCTACTTGGCGTACAAGCGTTTATTAGTGGCGAGGTTAGTGCCGCCTCCGGTCAAGATGAAACCTTTTATGAAGAGCGTTTTCGCTGTTTGGATAAAAAGTGTCAGCAATTACAGACCTATCAAGTTCGTTGTACTCGGCGTAATATTACGTTAGCCGCCACCGTGAAAATGACGGATGTTGCTCGGGGGGATATTATTGTTGCGGAAAATTTTTCCAAGCATCGTAGTTGGAACACCTGTGTTGATCAAATGCAGCGTTTACCTGCCATTTCGGCTGGCTTAGACAATTTAGCGAATGCCGTAGCCCGTCAGTTTGTTGCGATGTTGACACCGCAATATCGAACCATGGAAGTAGAGTTGTTGGAGGATGCCGATATCGATTATACGGCGGCTCAGGAAAAAACGTTGGAAGTGGCGCTAGAGTTTATTGAGGCGGGACGTTACGATAAGGCCGATCCCTTATTGAGTCGCTTGCTGTCGTCAACGCAAGAGCGATCTTATGTTGCTGCCTATAATCTGGGGGTGGTCAAAGAAGCGCAAGGTGACTATGACAGAGCGAAGCGCCTTTATCAACTGGCAGATCAACTGCAAACCAAACCGGTTGAAGCGATTAATAAAGCGGTTAGCCGAATTGATTTGGTGATTCGTCAATATCAACAGGCTCAATCTCAACTTGAACAATAATATGAACATTTCTAACCTGCTTTTCTTTTGGCTAGGAGCGTTGGCAGTGGCTTTGTTGACAGGCTGTGCCAGCTCGGAAGTCAAGCCGTTAGCGCCGACATCAACCGCTTATCCGGATTGGTATACCCAACCCCAGTCAGCCGATGCCCGTCAATTGGTTGGCGCTGGTGAGGGGGAAACCCGTGATGAAGCGATTCAAGCGGCACTGGTGGATTTACTGTCGCAACTCAGCATCGAGGTCGCAGCCAGTTTTGATACCCGTTTAAGTGTGCATAAGCAAGATTTTGAAAGCGTTGAAAGGGTTTCTGAAAAACGCATTCAAGCCTCTGTTGCCAATACCGAAGTCCGTAATTATCAATTGAAACACATCAAACGTTTGGCTTATGACAAAACCCTGGCCTTGGTCACCGTTTCCCGTGCGCAATTGTTTTCGGATATCAAAACGCAATTCGACCAAGATTTGGCGTTATTGAAATCACAGCAGCAGCGACAAGTGACTGACCGACTGTTAGCAACCTATGTGTTTTATGGACAACACCAGGATCAGGTGGATGATTTGGCACAACGATTAAAGGTGTTGCAAGCGTTGGATAACAATTTTGATGGGGTTGCTGCCAGTCGTTATTTGCAAGGGTTTATTGAAAAGGCGATGCAATTAAAACAACAATTGGTCATTGACGTGCAGGCGGATACGGACAGTGAAAAGTTTGTGCCACTGGTTGAAAATGCGTTGTCACAAGCGGGGTTTAAGGTGCAAAAAATGCCCATGCAGAAAGGGCACGATGGGTCTGGGCAAAATTCCATTTTGCATTTAACGACGAATGTGGCCGTTTCCGAGGCTTATGGCTTTAAAATTGTTCGTGTCAATTTACGCAATCGCGTTATGAGTGGAGATCAGCAACTCGGTGGTGAAACCTGGGCCTTTAAAGGTCAGGCTTTGGTGAGAGAAGAGAATGCTATGGATTTGGCGATGCAGCGGGTTGCTCAAAAAGCGAAGAAACAAATTGAAGAACACGGCATTAACCGTTTTCTAGGCGTGAACCTCGTTTGGTAACTGTTGTGGTTGGCGATTAACGACTGGGCTGAATGGGAATGTCATCTAACGAAATTTCAACCACCCCTTGCCGATTTCGGTGTGGGCCTTTAATAATTTCCTGGCTCGCCCAAGCATGACCATGGACCACTTCAAAGGTCGCTGGAATACGCCCTTCTGTTCGTTGCGCTTCATAGGCCTCAAGCATTCGAGTAAATCGCTGTTTCCCGGTTAAGCCTGTGCCTGTTGGATCGGGTTGCGAAGCGCCCACTCGGGTAGCACCTATCGCCTTTAAATCTTTTAAAACGCCGAGAGGCTTGTCATAGGTTAAGGTAAAGTGTTCGACATCTAAAACCGGTTGACCAAAGCCGTTGCGAATCAACGCATCGCCAATATCATGCATATCGATAAAGGTATTCACATGCTCTGCATCGTCAACTTTTGCCCAGGCCTGGCGTAATTCTTTAAGGGTATCAGGGCCAAAGGTGGTCATCATAAATAACCCTTCTGGTTTGAGTACGCGCCGAAATTCATGAAAGACTTGGTCCAAGTCATCACACCATTGCAACATTAAATTAGTCACAATTAAATCAACGGACTGGTCTGCTATCGGTAGCTGATAGGCATTGCCATTAATAAAATGGGTACTGGCGTTTTTCTGTCTCACTAGGCGATTGAGCCAATTACGGGGTTTGCGTAAGGCACGGCTTTGCGCCATCTGCACCATCTTATCGGACAGGTCGATGCCAATGCAGTCGGCATTGGGATAGCGCTGTTCTAAATGGCGGGTGAGTAAGCCTGTGCCGGAGCCCACATCCAATATGGTATTAGGTTGAATCGTGATTAGGTCTAGGCGGTCATCAACCTCTTTGGCAACCTGCTTTTGCAACACCGCGGCTTCTTCATACTGGACGGCGGCATGGTCAAAATGGTGTTTGATATGGGTTTGACTGAAGCTTTGGGTCATTATGCAGGTGCCTTATGCGAGGAAGTTGTTTGTAAAAACTGTAACAGCGCTTCCGCAGTGGGTTGTGGGTGAGAAAAAAAGGGCATATGGCTGGCGCCTTCAATAATTTGGATGTGACTGTGAGGTTGCAGGGTTTGAATAGCCTGCATTATCTCAGCGGGAATGAGCGGGTCATTTTCACCGAGTAGCCACAAAGTCGGCAAGCTGAGTTGTGTCAGTAACTGACGATTATCAATGGCTTTGAGCAGGCGAAGCCCTTGCATTAAACCGGTTAAAGATGGTAAGTGGCGATCCTGCATTTGTGCAGTCAGTTGTTTCATTAAGGGGCGTGCATTATCACTGCCTTGTAATTGCAATCGCCAAAATTTTTTCACGACAGTGGATGCCTCGATGGCCAAAGCCTGTATGAAATCGGCTAATAATGGTGGACTAACCGCCCATTGCCAACCATCATTTTGGGTAAAGCGAGCGGTTGACGCTAAACAAGTCAAACTTTGAATTCTGTCTGGGTAGCGAGCCGCCAATTGCTGCGCTAAAAGCCCGCCTAATGACCAGCCTAACAAATGGGTACGTGCAGGTAAGGCCTCTGCCAAGGCCGTCAGCCAGGCTTCATTGAGCGTTTGATCATCGGTGTTTTTGGGCAAGTCTAACGAAGGGCTTTGACCAAATCCCGGCAGTTCAATCAGGTGCAATTGATAGTGGGGCTGTAATTGACTTTTCGCCCAAGACAGCCAGGTTTGGTTGTCAGCTCCCCAACCATGAATTAGGGTTAGGGATTCAGCTTGATCGGAATCTAGGATGTCACAGTGGCAAGGGGTCTTAATCATGGCGATATTTTACCGAGTTGTCAGAGGAAATTCAGCCTGGCAATGTGCTAAAGCCTGACAAAGTTGATGAATGTGTTCCTGACTATGGGCAGCGGATAGGGTAATGCGTAAGCGAGCCGTATTCGCCGGAACCGTTGGCGGTCGGATCGCGGTGACCCAAAAGCCTTGTTGCTTTAAAGAATCAGACCATTGAACGGCCAAAGCACTGTCGCCAATTAACAACGGTTGAATGGCACTGTCAGAAGGCATCAATTCCAATCCCATTATTTGTGCCTGTTGTTTAAAATAGCTAATGTTTCGTCTGAGCGACTCTCTAAGTTCGGCGCCTTGTTGTATCAGTTTCAAGGCGGTTCGGGTCGCTAAGGCATTCCATTGAGGCATGGCCGTGGTGTAAATATAGGGACGCGCAAATTGGATTAAGGTCTCAATCGCAGTATTGCTACCGGCGACAAAAGCGCCAAAAGTGCCGAATGCCTTACCAAAGGTACCCATTATGAGGGTATTGTCGTCAGGGATGAGGCCAAAGTGTTCAAAACTGCCTTTACCTTGGTCACCGAGTACGCCTAGCGCATGCGCATCATCGATAAACAACCAGGCCTGGTAAGTCTTGGCAAGCGTTTGAATAGCGGCGAGCGGGCACAGATCACCATCCATACTGAATACGCCATCTGTGACAATGAGGGATTGCTGTCCTTTGGACTGCGCTTGTTGTAATCGTTTTTCTAACGCCGCCATATCTTTGTGCGGATAACGTTTAAAATCCGCTTCGGAATGTAGTGCGCCATCAATCAATGATGCATGATTGAGTTTATCCCCTAATATCAGATCCCCTTTTTGCATTAGGGTTTGTTGCACTGCTAGGTTCGCCATATAGCCAGTAGAAAATAAAAGACTTCGCTCGGTGCCTAACCAGTCGGCCAGTTCATCTTCTAATCGGTGGTGCTGAAGGTGGTGTCCCGTAACAAGGTGTGCCGCGCCAGCGCCATAACTGAGGTCAGTGTCCTCACAAAGTGTTTGACGAATTTCGGCTGCATTGGCTAAGCCAAGATAATCATTGGCAGAAAAATTCACAATCTCCAGCCCATTAATATTCATTGCTGGGGATTGTGCAGAAGACACCAACGGACGGGTGCGCAGTAAAGATTCAGCTTGGCGTTGTGCCAAACGCGGCGCAAAGCGCGATTGCAATGACTCTATCGTCATGTGATCTAAGCGGTTAAGTCGGTGGCTTGTTGCGCCAGCTTCTGGGCAGCCATTTCCGCTTTGATATTCTGCTGGGCGCGAATGCCCAGTTTGGCAAAGAGTTGTTCGTCATGGCCGGCTTCTGGGTTGTCGGTGGTTAAGAGTTTGTCACCATAAAAAATCGAATTGGCCCCTGCAAAAAAGCACATGGCTTGAGCTTCGTCACTCAGTTCCATACGGCCTGCTGATAGGCGAACATAGGTTTGTGGCATGACAATGCGTGCGGTGGCAATCACGCGGATAAATTCAAAGACATCGGTTTTACCCTTCATGTGCGCTAAAGGCGTGCCTTCAATCGGCACCAATAGATTAATCGGCACGGAATTGGGATGGTGGCGCATGGTGGCAAAGGTGCGAATGAGTTCGGCACGATCCTTGTGTTCTTCGCCCATGCCGATAATACCCCCTGAACAGACATTAATGCCCGCTTTTTGAACCTTATCGATGGTGTCTAACCGATCTTGGTAATTGCGTGTGGTAATAATTTTGGGGTAAAACGCCTCCGAGGTATCGAGATTATGATTGTAATAATCGAGTCCGGCTTCCTTGAGTTGGGCAACCTGATCATCATTCAGCATACCTAAGGTTAGGCAGGTTTCTAGGCCGAGGTCTTTAACAACGCGGACCATTTCCAAAACTTTGGGAAAATCTTTTTTGGTGGGGTTGCGCCAGGCAGCGCCCATGCACAGTCGGGTCGCGCCTTTTTCTTTTGCGGCTAAGGCTTGTTCGATGACTTCTTGAACTGCCATCAGGTGCTCTTTTTCAACCTCAGTTTGATTGCGAGCACTTTGTGAGCAATAGGCACAGTCTTCAGCACAGCCACCGGACTTAATATTGACCAAGGTGCTGGTTTGGACTTCATTGGGATTGAAATAGCGGCGATGAACCGTTTGTGCTTGAAACAGCAGGTCATTAAACGGTTGGTTCATAATTTCTTGAATTTCTTCAAGTTGCCAGTCATTGCGAATGTCGCCCAGAGTCATTGTTATTGCATTCCATAGTGTTCAAAGGATAAGCTATTATAACGAATTAGAGGGGCAATGAATATGACGCAATTTGAATCCTTCGAAAAATGGGTGTTTCCGCCACAGTGTGTATTAAGTGGTGAGTCAACCCAAGACTGGGATTTGGCGGATGCCTATTTACAAAAACTATCGCGGCCAGGGGATGCCAATCAAAAAAGCTGTTTTGTGTGTGCTGAGCCTTTGGCGGTGGACGGAATTTGTGGACACTGTTTACAAAGCCCTCCGGCGTTTGAGCAAACCCAAGCTGGGTTCTACTATGTGTCGGTGATACAGGATTTGATTCATTCCTTTAAGTATGAACAGCAGCTGCATTTAGGTCGATTATTGGCGCAACTTTGGCGGCCTCAGTTGGTGCTGGCTGGGGTTGATGCAATCCTTCCGGTACCTTTACATCGGGATCGGTTGTTGGAGCGGGGCTTTAATCAAGCACTGGAGTTGGCCAATGCCCTTGTCGGTGGTGACGAAGTCCCAGTTTTACCGTTTGCGATTCAGCGCATTAAGTCCACCGCCGCACAAGCCTTATTAAATGCTCAGCAACGACAACATAATTTGGATGGTGCTTTTGCAATCAATCCACAAGCCGAAAAGGCATTAGCTGCTTGCCAACAAGTTGCTATTTTAGACGATGTCATGACCACGGGCACCACGCTCAATCAAGTGGCTCTGACCTTAAAAGCGCAATTTCCCCATCTCAAAATTCAAGCTTGGGCCTTAGCGAGAGCCAAGCCCCATTCATCCCACGAAAACGCCGACTAGCGTCCTTTAATAGCGCGTAACCATTTCCACAAGTTAAATAGGCTGGATAAAGAAGCAGCAACATAAGTTAGGGCACAGGCACGTAAAATTTTCCGTGCCGATTTGAGGTCGGCCGCGGACAAATAGTCGCCGTCTTTTAATAAAGGCAGTGCGCGATTATAGCTGGCATCCCATTCAACGGGTAAGGTTGACAGGTGCAAAATAACAGGAATGCCCATTGCAATAAAGCCAGCGCCAAAGGTAACCAAGCCAATCAGAGGGGTATGCAATAACGGAATAAGGATAGGCGTTAGCATTAAGGCGATACCGCTGAATTGTTGCATACGCTGTGCTCTTTCAACCAATAGGGTTCTTTGCAGCAGCGGCTGATAGTGCTGTTGGTGTTGGAGTGCATGACCAATCTCATGTGCCACAGTGGTGATGGCAGTGAGAGAGTTGCTGTGGGCATTTTCCTTGGAAATACGGACGACCTTGCCAATCGGGTCATAGTGATCGCCTTGTTCGGTTTCTTCAAGGGTAACCGCCAGTTGATATTTTTTAATTAGATGTTCAGCAAATTGCAGTCCGGTGCCAGGTAGGGTGGGATGCGGTTTGCTGTGTTTCTTTAAAATGGAACGCGTCCAGAGGCTGGGTAACGAGGTCACCATAAAAAGCAATACAAAACCAATCACTAACCAAGCCATTAGTGTGCCGCCTCTTCAAACCATTTAAAAGTCCTTGCATAGCTGGCATATTCTAGCGGATTGGCCACGAGTTTAGCTTGTACTTGCGCCAGATGATTCGGTCTTGGGCAATCCAGCAAGGCAGTGGCACTTGGGAGGTCGGCATCCCGGGTCGCCCAATAGGTGCGTTGGCCGGGCAAGATCGGTGCCGAGGATAATTGCCAGCCGTTTTCTGTTAAAAACAGTTGCTCAGCCTGGGTTAAAAGACGTGCTTGCCAGGATTGGAGGTCAAGGTCAGCTCGTTTGGTGGGGGAGACCTTGAGCTGTGCATTTTGCCAATCCGCTAAGGCCTGATGAGTGAGTGCAAATTCTTCAAGCGTTGCCAATCCCATTCGGTTTCCTTCATGGCTCAGTGCGCGAGGAATCGATGTTTTATCGAAGGCGGCTTTTAAGCCTGCCAGTAATTTCTGAGCATGTTGGGAGTAATGATCTCGATCAGCAAAATCCAATCGATAGGCGGTGGCATAGCTGGATAGCATCAGTGCGTTCCAACTGAGAATGCTTTTGTCATCGGTTGGAAATGCCGTGGGGGGACGTTGTAATTTGGCCTGGATGTCTGGCCAGTGATGCACTGTGCGTTTGGGTAACCAACCCAGTTCAAATGGGGGTGTTTCTGACAACTGCCAAGCCTCGGTGACGTATTTGAACTCCGCTGGGTTCAGCTGTTTTTGTAGCGCTTGACGGGACCATAAATAGCTGCCCCCTTCACGCTGTTCAAAATCAATGGCAGAGTGACTGCTCATAAATAATTGAACCGATGGATTCCATAAATACTGCTCGCTATATTTCAAGGTTTGTCGCGCCGTTTGCAGATAGCTGGAATCCTTAAAATAAACAGATGCTAAAAAATAGAGTTTTGATAGCAATGCCTGGGTATAAAGCATCTTTTCAAAGTGGGGGCTTTGCCAGTCAGGATCAATGGTATAACGAAAAAAACCACCGTGTACTGCATCATAAAGCCCTTGGGTTTGCATTTGATCAAGGGTGAGTTTTAACCAGGCCTGCAGGTCTTTTGGCAGTGTAGTCTGTTGGATGAGGGTTAGTAAGAGGTGGGGTCTTGGAAATTTTTGACTGGTTTTTAAGCCGCCACTGAAATCATCCATTTGTTGCTGAAGGTGTTGGTTAAAGGTCTTGATAAACTGATCGTAGTCGAGGGTTAAAGGGGTTGGAGAGATTGTTTTCGGTTTGGGGATGGCTTTTTCAGCAATCTGCCGAATTTGATCTGGGTTGGATTGCCATAATGCCAAGACGCGTTCAAGACGTTCAAGCAATTGCGCTTTGGGTAGATAGACAAACGCATAAAAGGGTAACCCTTCTGGGGTGAGGATGACATGTTGTGGCCATCCTGCATGTCCGGCGGTTTGCCGCGAAAAGTCAATGAGCGTTTGATCGGTATCGGGTAACAGTTCACGATCAATTTTGACCGAAATAAAATGTTGGTTTAGAAATTGTGCAACCTCTCTGTCTTGATAGTTCTCACGTTGCATCACATGACACCAATGACACGAAAAATAGCCACTTGATAACAGAATGGGTTTTTGTTGACGCTTGGCCTCTGCTAATACTTGCGGTTGCCAACTTCGCCATTGTACTGGATCTTGGGCATGCATGGTGAGATAGGGCGATGTTGCGTTCGCCAGTTGGTTGCTAGAAGTTGGCGTCTGAACGTCTGACCAGCCGTCCGGGCTAAGCCCGGTGAAAAGGGCGATAAAAATGACCAGGCCTGGCCATTTTTTAAGGGGTTTTGTTAGATTGGTCAGACGATGATGACTTTTCATTTTGCGTCTGCTCATCACTGGATGACTCTTTTTCGGGAGGTGTTTGCGCTGCTTTGCGTTGCTTTTGTTCTTGCTCTAAGCGATCAAAACTGTCTTCAATCTCATCAAAGGCTTTATCCCAGTCGTCGTCATCATCCAGTTGATCGGCGTAGCGGTCATCAAATTCATATTCTGGTTCGACATCTGTTTCGTCATTGCCTTCATCTTCGTCCGTTGAGCGGGTTTGACGGCGTTTTATCATCCGAGCGCCGATCAAAGTACCCGCTTCATAAAGCAACCACATTGGAATCGCCAGTAGGGTTTGTGAAATGATATCGGGTGGCGTCAGGAGCATACCGATGACAAAAGCGCCCACGACGACATAGGGGCGGGCATGTGACATTTTTTCGGCTGACACCATACCGGATAAGATCAGTAAAATAACGGCAATGGGGACTTCAAACGCAATCCCAAATGCAAAGAACATTTTAATGACAAAGTCGAGATAGAGGGCAATGTCGGTGGCGATGGTGACGCCTTCAGGCGCGGTGCCAGATAAGAAGCCAAACACCAACGGGAAAACCACATAATAGGCAAAGGCACCGCCGGCAAAAAATAGGAAAGAACTGAAAAACAACATGGGCCCAATTAATTTGCGTTCATGTTGATAGAGTGCCGGTTCAATAAAGCGCCAGATTTGGTAGAAAATGACGGGAATGGCTAGATAAATGGCCAAGATCAAGCTGAGTTTAAACGGGGTTAGAAAAGGCGAAGCGACCCCGGTGGCAATCATGCTGGTGCCTTCCGGCAGGAAGCGTGATAGCGGTTCTGAAATATAGGTGTAGATTTCATTGGCAAATGGAAATAACACCAGAAAAAACACCAGAACAGCCAACAAAATTTTGGTGACCGTATTCCTGAGTTCAAGCAGGTGTTGAACGAGGGTCATTTCTTTGTCGTTAGGCGGTAGCGCACTGGGTTTCATGAAACCGGTTTTTCCGTAGCAGTTGGTGTTGATGTCTCATTGGCTGGGCGGGGTTCATTTTCTGGGTCTGTCGCTAAGTCAGGCTGTGGCGACTGCTCTGTAACAGCTGGGGGTTCAGGGCGTTTGGGCTGCGCGGGCGCTTTATTGAACTGCGAGCCGATCGCTGTAGTCGCATCGTCTTGACCAAAAGGGCGTGAAATGGCTTCATCCACTTCAAATTGTTGTTCAATCTTTGAGAGATCCTCCTGCAAGGAGCCAGTCACCTCTTCTAAAGAGCGTTTTTCTTCTTCCAAGTTCATTGAATCTTGAAGTTCACGAACGGTTTCACTGATTTCGGAATTGTCCTTAACCGAATTGATGAACCGTCGTGTTTTTCCGACAAACTGGCCAATTTTTCTTGCCACTTCAGGCATGCGCTCTGGGCCAATAACCAATAGGGTAATGACCAAAATGACGATGATTTCTAAAAAACCAATATCGAACATGACGCAAATGCCTTTTCAGGTTGGAAGACGGGAATAAAGCAGATTAGACTTTATCTTTGGATTCTGTTTCAGGTTTTGAAGCCGACTTGTTTTCTGCTTCTGCATCAAACACATCCCCATCTTTTTTATCGAGAGTTTGCGTTGTGCTGTCGTCTTTTTTGCCATCCTCTTCCGAAACGGCTTTTTTAAACCCTTTAATGGCACCGCCTAAGTCAGAGCCGACATTGCGGAGTCTTTTGGCGCCAAATAGAACCAGTACGATTGCTAAGATGATTAATAGTTGCCAAATGCTAATGCCCATTTTTTGTTCTCCAGGTTGACGTGTTTGTTTATAAGTAAACGCTAATAATATCAGACTTTTGATTTATTTAAAATAAATTGCGTGATTTGTCGTTAAGAATAAAGGTTCAAAATTCGATTGATCTCGTTTCAAACACGCAATAGATACTGGCTGTCTCGCGTTTATTCACCTAAAAGGTGAATGTGTAGGTGGAAAATTTCTTGCCCGCCAGATTCGCCCGTATGTATTTTGGTTTGAAAGCCCTGTAGGCCTTGTGCTTGTGCCAGTTGTGGTAGCAATAGCATCATGTGCCCCATCAGGTCTTTATCTTCTGGCGCCAGATCAAACAGAGAACTGATCGGTTTTTTAGGGATAATGAGCAAATGTGTTTTGGCCTTAGGGTAAAGGTCATTAATCACGATGCATTTTTCATCTTCATACACGATGTCAGAAGGAATTTCTCGATCAATTATTTTGCTAAAGATGCTCTTTTCAGTGGTCATGGTTGTTTCCCAGTTAATTTTTCAAGGAGGATGAGTCATTTTTTGAACGACTCGCTTTTTCTTCATGGCCGGATAAGCCAAAGCGTTTTTGTAATTCGGACAGTATAGCGTCACTCGAACTACCTTGTTGTGATAATAAAACTAAAGTGTGAAACCATAAGTCAGCGACTTCATAGACTAGAGGCTGCTTGTTGTCAGATTGAGCGACGTCTTTTGCTGCCATAACGGTTTCGGTTGCTTCTTCCCCAATTTTCTTTAAGATCTGATCAAGCCCTTTGTGGTAAAGGCTGGCAACATAAGAGCTATCTGGCGACTGGTTTTTTCGCTCGGCTAAAACCTGGTCCAGTTCCGATAGAATGTTATTGTTCATAGTCGCACCTCAATATTATGCTGTTGCATGACGCGCTTGGCTTCTTCAACCGTATGTTCGCCAAAGTGAAAAATGCTGGCCGCCAAGACGGCCTCGGCATGGCCTTCTGTAATGCCATCGCATAAGTCTTCCAAAGTGCCAACCCCACCAGAGGCGATGACTGGAATCGATACGCTATCCGCAATCGTCCGAGTTAAAGCAAGGTCAAATCCACTTTTTGTTCCATCTTTATCCATGCTGGTGACCAGCAGTTCACCGGCACCTAATGCTTGCATTTTTTGAGCCCATTCAATGGCATCAATGCCCGTTGGTTTGCGTCCGCCATGGGTAAATATTTCCCAGCGTGGTTGCTCTCCCGGCACTTCAACTTGTTTGGCATCAATCGCGATCACAATACACTGAGAGCCAAAGGTATCGCAAGCTTCTTTGACAAAGCCTGGATTGAAAATGGCGGCAGAATTGATGGCGACTTTATCTGCGCCTGCGTTCAACATTTTTCTAACATCGTCAAGTGAGCGAATGCCGCCACCGACAGTTAACGGAATAAAAACTTGATTGGCAACCTCTTCAACCACATGGACAATCGTGTCGCGGTCATGAGCCGTTGCGGTGATGTCCAAAAAGGTAATTTCATCCGCGCCTTGTTGGTCGTAGCGTTTGGCCACTTCAACTGGGTCGCCGGCATCTCGAATATCAACAAATTGAACACCTTTGACAACGCGTCCATTGTCGACATCTAAACAGGGGATAATGCGTTTGGCTAAACTCATTAGCAGTGCCCTTATGGTTGAGAAAGCTGGTCGGAAAGCGTTTGACCCACTTTAAAATCTAAAGTGCCTTCATAGATGGCTCGTCCGGTAATGGCCGCAGTGACACCATCTGCTTCAATCTTGGAGAGGGCTTTAATGTCTTCAAGGTCAGTAATGCCACCTGATGCAATAATGGGAATCGTGAGCGCTTTCGCAAGCGCTTGGGTTGCTTCGATATTGACTCCCTGCATCATGCCATCACGACCAATATCGGTATAAATAATGGCTTCAACACCATCATCTTCAAATTGTTTTCCCAGTTCAGCGACTTTATGATCGGTCACTTCTGCCCAGCCATTGATGGCTACCATGCCTTCTTTTGCATCGAGTCCGACCATAATGTGTCCTGGGAAGGCTTGGCAGGCTTCGGCGACAAACTCAGGATGATGAACTGCCTGGGTGCCGATAATACAGTAGCTGACACCAGCGCTTAAATAGGCATCAATCGTCTCTAGATCGCGAATGCCGCCACCTATTTGAATCGGTAGTTCTGGAAAAGCTTCACGGACTTGGTAAACCGCCTTTGCATTGACCGGCTTTCCCGCAAAAGCACCATTTAAGTCGACCATGTGGAGTCGTCTGGCTCCTTGATCAACCCAGCGTTTTGCCATGGCAACAATGTCACCGGAAAATACAGTCGCATCTTCCATAAGTCCTTGGCGTAATCGGACGCAGTTTCCGTCTTTTAAGTCTATTGCAGGAATGAGTAACATGAGGTTCCTTTACTATGGGTTCCAATTCAGAAAGTTTTTGAAAAGTTGTAAGCCAGCCTGTGCACTTTTTTCAGGATGGGCTTGAATTGCAAATAAATTATTATGCGCAACTGCGGAGGCAAATGTCGTTCCGTGAGTCGTGGTGCCACTCAGGATGGAGGTGTCTTTGGGTTCAATAAAATAACTGTGCACAAAGTAAAAACGACTGTCCTGTGGGATTTGGTGCCAAAGCGGGTGGTCTTGGGTTTGATGGATTTGATTCCAGCCCATGTGCGGGATTTTTAACTCTGGATAAGCGTCCAGCTCAAATGCCTTGACATGTCCTTCAAAAAAGTTGAGACAGTCAACGCCTTGGTTTTCAGTGCTGTCCGTCATGAGAACCTGCAATCCCATGCAAATGCCTAGAAAGGGCTTTTCAGAGGCGGCCTTGACGACGGCATGATCAACCCCACTGGTCTGAAGTGCTTGCATGCAGGCTTTTGCTGCACCTTGTCCAGGGAAGATAACCGCATCGGCATTTTCGATATCTTCAAATTTTTGGCTTATGAGGATACGGGTGTTTGTTGGAGCGACCTGTTCGGCTGCCTTTGCGACCGAACGCAGATTTCCCATGCCGTAATCCACTACGGTGATCAGTTTTTGATCAGACATGGATTACAGTGCTCCCTTAGTTGAAGGAAGTTGATCCACCATTCTTGGGTCTACGGTTAATGCATTGCGTAACGCTCGACCAAAGGCCTTATAAATGGTTTCGGCTTGATGGTGTGCATTTTGCCCTCTTAGGCAATCAATATGCAGGGTGGCTTGGGCATGATTCACAAACCCTTGAAAGAACTCAGCGACCAGCTGGGTTTCAAAAGTGCCAATAGTTGCACGCGTGAAGTCAGCCTGAAAAACCAATCCAGGACGGCCAGATAAATCAATGACAACCCGAGATAAGGCTTCGTCTAAAGGCACATAAGCATGTCCATAACGGTTGATGCCTTTTTTATCACCGACAGCTTCCTTGACCGCCATCCCCAGAGCGATACCGATATCTTCGACAGTATGATGGTCGTCGATGTGGTTATCACCTTGTGCTTTGATCGTTAGATCGATTTGGCCATGGCGAGCAATTTGATCTAGCATGTGTTCTAAGAAGGGAACACCTGTTGAAAGCTCTGCTTGACCACTTCCATCTAAATTAACGGTGAGTTGAATTTGAGTTTCAAGGGTATTTCTCTCGACGCTGGCTTGACGCATAATCGCTCTCTTTGATAAATAGCACTATTTAAAGACTGCACATTATATCTTTTTTTTAAAAAAAATGGGCTCTTAACATGGTTTGAAACTGCCTGATTAGTTATACCTAATGATGGCTATAAAAAAAATTTGTAGCGGAAAATGAAAACGGCATAGATTTTTTGCGATAATTCCCTCGATTACTTTGATATTCGTCTTATCTGAAGCGTTATCACAAAACTGATTTGCATCTATTTATTGATCTGAGTTAAGTTTTAGCAAGGGATTGGCTGGTTGGCGCATTAAGAGCCTTTTATAATGCGCCTTGAGGAACTAGCTTTTAATCTAAAGTGGTAACTTTAAGGGTAAGAGTTGATTAATTTGAAAATAAGAGGGGGATTCCAGCTAATGGATACTACAGTAAAACCACAATATGATAATGGTGTGGTGAAGTACTTAACTGTTGGTGCGATTACGTTTCTGGTGTTAGGGACCTTTTTAGGAACCTTTGCAGCAGCGCAATTGGCTTGGCCAGCGTTAAATTTTGATATTGCAGAAATTACTTTTGCAAGACTGCGTGTTATGCATACCAATACGGTTATTTTTGCCTTTGGTGGTATGACGTTGATGGCGACAGCATTTTATATTGTTCAAAGAACAAATGGTGTACGCTTATGGAGTAATGGAATGGCTTGGTTAACAGCGATTCTATTTACAGTTGGGTTGTTAGCCACCGTTGTTACTATCTCTTTAGGGATTACAACAGGTAAAGAGTATCATGAACAAGAATGGCCTTTAGCAATTGCAATTGCCTTTGTTTGGACGCTTTATACCTTAAACTTTGTGATGACGATCGCTTCTCGTGATAAAGAAACGCATCCAAACGTTTATGTAGCGAACTGGTTCTTCCTAAGTATGATGATCATGATCACATACCTTTATGTTGTAAATGGTTTAGCGATTCCAGTATCTTTGTTCCGTTCATATTCATTGTTCTCTGGTGTTCAAGATGCCATGATTCAATGGTGGTGGGGACATAACGCAGTAGGTTTCTTCCTAACAGCTGGTTTCTTGGGGATTATGTATTATTTTGTTCCTAAGCAATCGCAACGTCCTATCTACTCTTATCGTTTATCCGTTATCCACTTCTGGGCATTAACTTTTGGTTATGTTTGGTTAGGTGCTCACCATCTTCAATATACAGCACTTCCAGATTGGACCGGTTCACTTGGTGCGGTTATCTCTTTAGCAATGATCATTCCTTCATGGGGTGGTGCGTTAAACGGGATGTTAACCTTATCAGGTGCTTGGGATAGACTGCGTACAGACTATATCTTGCGTTTCCTAATTATCTCTTTGGCTTTCTATGCGATGTCAACTTTCGAAGGGCCTGTTATGGCTGCGAAAACCGTTAATGCGCTTTCTCACTATACCGACTGGACTGTTGGACACGTTCATTCTGGTGCGTTAGGTTGGGTTGCAATGGTTTCTATCGGTGCGCTTTATCATATGGTTATGAAGTTATGGAATACTGAAATGTACTCTATGAAACTCATTAACTTCCATTTCTGGTTGGCAACCATCGGTACTGTGTTCTATGTTGTTGCGATGTGGGTATCAGGGATTATGCAAGGTCTAATGTGGCGTGCATATGACGAGTATGGTACTTTGGCTTACTCATTCGTTGAGTCTGTTGCTGCAATGCACCCATATTATGTAATGAGAGCCGTTGGTGGTTTCTTATTCTTCTCTGGTGCTGCCGTCATGCTTTATAACGTTGTTATGACAATTCGTACAGCGAATGCAAGACAACAAGCAGGAGCAACTGCAAACGCTTAAACCCGTTATGCTGAGACTTGAGCGATTACAAGCTAATCGCTCTAGAAATAGAAATTATGAGTTTGAGGAGTAATAGACTCATGGCAAATAGACCCAAAAATTTTGAAGATCGATTAGAACAAAACATCTTTGGTTTGTTTATGTTTACGGCCCTGTTGGTATCCATTGCAGGGATTGTTGAAATTGTACCGTTGTTTTATATTCAAGAAACAATGGACTACACTGAAAAAACCGATAAGTACGGGAATGTTAAGAATGAAAAATTCCCAGAACTTGTTTGGGAACGTACCTTTACTCAGGATGCTAATGGTAAATTAGTTTCTGATAAAGCACTTTATAAGCAGGATTCACATGGTAACTGGGTGATTGCTGATTGGAAAGCAGGTGATGGGGTTCGTCCTTATACGCCGCTTGAATTAGCTGGTCGCGATATTTATCTACGTGAAGGTTGTTATATTTGCCATTCGCAAATGATTCGTCCTTTCCGTGACGAGCGTGAGCGTTATGGCCATTTCTCTCTAGCAACAGAATCTATGTA
>CBFHUY010000010.1:0-25834 GCA_965658885.1 Hydrogenovibrio sp. | reverse complement strand
GATTCTCAGATTTTAGGTAAAGACAATGGATTGGACATTACTCAGCGACACGATTAGCCAGACACTTCAGAAGCCTTTCTCCATTATCAATGCTGCCGAGCTGAGTGGCGGCGATATACACTCTGCTTACCGGTTGCATACTTCGGACGGCGATTACTTTCTAAAACTCAACCAACTCGATTGCGCCCCCTTATTACAAACCGAAGCCAACAGCTTGAATAGGCTGTCAGCCAGCAGTCGCGTCCGTGTTCCTGAAGTCATTGCTCAAGGCACATTATCCGACAGAAACCCCCAGGCCTGGTTACTTTTAAGCTATCTAGCGTTATCCCATAAAGGAGATGACTACCAGCGTGGCAAAGACTTGGCATTAATGCACCATCAAACCAACCCTGACCAACAGTTTGGCTGGTTTGAAAATAACTATATTGGCCGAACCCCACAACTCAACACTTGGCACGACAGCTGGGTCGAATTTTATGGTCAACAACGTCTATTGCCCCAATTGAAGCTGGCGGCCAAAAACCAAGCACCCAAACCGATATTGGCCGATGGCGTTGAACTGATTAAAAAGTTACCGCACTTTTTTCAAGAATACCAACCCGAAGCATCGCTGTTACATGGTGACCTTTGGGCGGGTAACAGCGGCTTTACCCAAACCGGTGAGCCTGTGTTTTTTGATCCAGCGAGCTATTATGGTGACCGAGAAACCGACCTGGCGATGACGGAACTGTTCGGCGGCTATGGCACTGAGTTTTATCAAGGTTACCAACAGGTCTTTCCGCTGAACCCCGGCTACGAGCAGCGTAAAACGCTTTATCAACTGTATCATATACTCAATCATTTCAACCTATTCGGCAGAAGCTATTTACGCCAAGTTGAGCGAATGATTCAAAGCTTGCTTAACGCATGCTAAAATACCACCGAATTTTACGAATTAACTTCTTTTAATCATGGACGCAACTATGAAATTTATTCTTCTTGGCGCACCCGGCGCAGGTAAAGGCACCCAAGCCCAGTTTCTAACCAAACAATTCAATATCCCTCAAATCTCAACGGGTGACATGCTTCGTGCTGCCATCAAGGCACAAACGCCGATGGGGAAAATGGCCAAGGAATTTATGGATGCCGGCAAGCTAGTGACGGATGAAATCATTATTGGACTGGTTCAAGACCGTATTCAAGAAGCGGATTGCGCCAATGGCTTTTTACTCGATGGTTTTCCGAGAACCGTTCCGCAAGCCGACGCCTTAAAAGCAGCGGGTGTTGAGATTGATGCCATTATTGAAATTGACGTGCCAGATGAGGAAATCGTCAATCGCATGGCCGGTCGTCGTGTTCACCCTGGCTCGGGACGCACCTACCACCTAACGTACAATCCCCCTAAAGTTGCCGGCAAGGATGATGAGACCGGTGAAGACCTGATTCAACGAGATGATGACCAAGCAGAAGTGGTACTTGATCGTCTAAAAGTTTATCATGCTCAAACCGCGCCTTTAGTCGATTATTACCGCGCTGAATCAGACCAAAACGCCAACTTAAAGTATATTAAAGTGGATGGCACTCAACCCATTAGTGATGTTGAAACAGAAATTCTTTCATCACTTAAATAACCCTCTCTTACTAAAAAGGGCGCCCAAAGCGTCCTTTTAAATTCCGATTGTTCAAATATTCGCAACACTCATTCCCACCTGTCGTTGTTTTTAGCTGAGCCGATTGTGCCTATAATGAAATCTCTTCACTCATTTATAGGAAAACGCTTATGGCAACGTTACTTCGGATTGACAGCAGTGCCCGTCAACACCAGTCTGTTTCTAAAAATTTGGCCGATCAAGCTGAAAAAAGCTGGCTAAAAAACCACCCAGATGGCAATATCGAACGGTTAGACACCAATTCAACACCAATTCCGCATATCACTGAAGCAGTCATTAATGCCATGTACACAGCTGCTGATGAGCGTAGTGCTGACCAGCAAGAAGCCCTAGCACTGTCGGATCAATTAATTGAACAACTGAGACGTGCCGACACCCTTATTATCAGCACCCCCATGTACAATTTTTCTATTCCTTCCAGCTTAAAAGCCTATCTCGACTTGGTATTACGCGTTGGCGAAACCTTTGTCTATACCGACCAGGGACCGAAAGGACTACTGCCAAACAAAGAAGCGTTTATTGTGGTGGCAACCGGCGGCAATTACACTCGTGCTCCCCTCAATGAGATGGACTTTGTAACCCCCTATTTAAAAGTTGCCATGAACTTTATCGGCATTACCAATATTTCGACATTTGTCGCACCCGGACAAGGCGGATCTGCGGAAAAAGCCCAAGCGGCACAGCAACAAACCCTTACAGAAATCGCGGCTGCCTTTGAATCTCATCGCTAACGAAGTAGCGTAGATTCTAGATAACAAATCCAACTGAATTTAAAGTCGTTTTCGTTTATAATGCAACGCTTTAAATAAATTGCTTGTCGCACATAGTGGCAAGTGCGTTTATTTGCCGAGGGGTGGCCGACCGGCCTGAGATCCAATTTTGGGAACCCTTATAACCTGATCCAGATCATACTGGCGTAGGAACAGGCCGCATGTCCACTAACTTGATTCAAAGTTATGTCTTTTGCTTTCCTGTCCTTTTTTGATTTTTTACTACAAGAAACCTATGTCATTTTCACCCGAATATTCACGGGGATGGGTTTTATAATCAAGGATAGATAATGATTTTTCGCAACACCCGCTTTTCAACCCTATTACCCTTCACGGTCTTTATGACCAGTTTAACGCCTGTTACTCAGCTTCAGGCTGCCGACACATCTGACACGCTCATTATGGCTCCTGTTAAAGTAGAAGCCGATCTTCGCGGCACGGCGTCCGACAATTTAGCGGCCAGCCATACCATTATTGATGCGCAAACCCTTCAAGAAAAAGGCGCGAGTCACTTTGATGACCTGCTACTGCAAACACCTAATGTCAATTTTTCCGGTCAAAGCTCGCGAGCTCGTCACATTCAAATTCGCGGCATGGGTGAATTAGATGACTATACAGGCGCGCCCAACCCCAGCGTTGGTATGTCGATTGACGGTATTGATTTCAGTGGTATTGGTATGACGGCCAATCTGTTTGATGTGAAACAAGTGGAAGTACTACGTGGCGCGCAAAGCAGCCGCTATGGCAATAGCGCTATTGCAGGGCTCATTCATATCCAGTCGAAGGATCCTACACCTTACCGTGAAAGTCGTATTGAAACGACGGTTGGTACGGATCAATTACGTGAAATTGGCCTAGTCACCAGCGGCCCCTTTTCCAGTGCCGAAGACAGTGGTCAATATCGTATTGCCGTGCAAAAACATCTTAGCGATGGCTTTATGAAAAATGACTATTTAAATCGTACCGATACCAATGGCAAGGACGAACTGAATGTCCGAGGTAAATTACGATTCTTCCCCAGCGAGACCAGCCAGTTAGATGTCACCCTGCTCCATGCGAACCTCGACAATGGCTATGATGCCTGGTCTTTAGATAACACCTTTACCACCCACTCTGACGAACCGGGTAAAGACACTCAAAAAAGCAATGCCGGTGCGATTAAATATCAGTGGTTTGGCGACAAAATGACCCTTGTCAGCATCACCACACTTGGCCAATCCGACATGACCTACAGCTATGATGGCGACTGGGCATACAATGGCTATCATTCTACTGGCGACAATACTTTTTTCTATCAAAACCTCAAAGATCGCCAAAACCTCAGCCAAGAAATTCGGTTGATTTCCGAACCGCAAGCCAAACTGTTTAACGACACAACTGACTGGTTGGTTGGCGCTTATATCGCTCAAATGGATGAATCCAATCACACCACGGATAATTACGGCACCGATTTAAGCAGTGACTATCAAGTCATTAAAACCGCTGGCTTCGGTCAACTCGACACCCAAGTCGCTGAAAACACCACACTATCGACTGGCTTGCGAGTCGAACAGCATCAAGCGCAATATGATAATAACAATGCCGAATCTTACCGCCCAAGCGACAGTATGGTCGGCGCTAATATCAGTCTGACTCAACACTTTAGCCCGCAGCGATCCGCTTACATTACCGTCTCTCAGGGCTATAAAGCCGGCGGTGTGAATACGGGACTGGCAATTGCCGAAAAAGCCTTGCGTAACTTCGATAGCGAAACGGTTATTAACACCGAAATCGGTTACCAAGCCAAAGCGTTTGATAACACCTTATCAACCCATATTGCCCTATTTCACATGAACCGCAGTCAGCCGCAGTTTGAAGGCTATACCTATGTCGGCACCAACTATGTGTATTACACCGAAAATTTCGATTCGGCGACCAACAGTGGTTTAGAGGCAGATTTGAAATGGCAGATGACGCCAAAATGGCAACTTTTCTCAACCCTGGGCTTACTCAACACCACCGTTAAAGGCACTTCCGCATCTGGTGCTTTTAGCATCAGCAACCGAGATCAAGCTCATGCGCCCAATTATCAAGCAACCATCGGCACCCACTATCGCCACCCCACTGGCTACTTTGCGCGCTTAGAAGCGACTGCTGTGGATGCCTTCTATTTTGATACCCCGCATTCACAAAAATCTCAACCCTATCAATTGGTGAATGCGCGCATTGGCTATCAAACCAAGCAATGGGAAGTGGCACTTTGGGCGAAAAATTTGACCGATGAACGTTATGCAACCCGTGGTTTTTACTTTGCTAATGAACCGACCTGGAGCATCACCGAACAATATATTCGTCTAGGAAATCCGCGTCAGATTGGCCTAACGGCCAGCATGAACTTTTAGGCATCACCGGATAAAACGGCCAGGCCTGGTCGTTTTTATCCGATTTTTGGATCAACCTAAACAAACAATCTGTGAGAGAAAACCAAATGAAAGCTTCGATTGACATCAGCATGTACCCGCTTCAAGATCACTATTGTCCCGCTATTTTGGCGTTTATTGCCGACCTAGAACAACGTCCCGATATTCACATTGAAAGAAATGCCCTTAGCACGCAAATCTTTGGCGACTACCGCACCTTAATGAACGCCCTCACTGAAGATGTCGAGAAGGTACTCAAACAAAATCCTAAAACCATTTTTGTGATTAAACTGGTCGGCACCGACCGATCGAACGCGGACATAGACAACTGTGGAGACGCCTAATCTGCTTGATGAAGTTCTAGCTGCTCTTTCAGCCCTTTCTGGTTGGGAAGCCATTGCAACATTGCTTGGCATTGCTTATGTGATCTTGGCCATCCGCCAATCTATTTGGGCTTGGCCCAGTGCTTTTGTTAGCACGCTCATCTATACCATTTTGTTTTGGCAAGCCCAGCTGCCTTTGCAATCGCTGCTCAACGCCTACTACCTAGCGATGGCGGTTTACGGCTTCTGGCTCTGGCATCAACCACCACAATCCGATAAAGCCATTCAGGTTCACCAACAAAGTTTTGGGTTTCACCTATCCTTTCTACTGCTCGGTAGTTTAATAACTTGGGGCATTGGTAGCTATTTGCAAAGCGGTGGCTATTCGGTCGCGCCCTATTTAGACGCGGGGGTGATGATATTCTCAGTACTCAATACCTATCTTATGGCACGCAAACTACTCGAAAATTGGCTTTATTGGTTGGTCATTAATTCCGCTGCCATGTATCTCTACTGGCTCAGTGGCTTCTACCTGACCATCGTGATGTTTATGCTCTACTTTGTGCTGGCCATTATCGGCTATCTCACTTGGCGAAAAGAACTAAACGCCCATCAAACCGCTTGATTAATCAAACCAAGTGGGCAAATCTAACCAGGCCTGGGCGTTTTGGTCGCCGAATACTTGTAATTGGCACAGCACCGCTCGATAGACTTGACGCACTGGCGCAAGGGTTGGTGGCGGTTCAGGATAGGCTTTAAGAAACCAACTGGCTTGTTGCTCGGTCAACAACGCTTCTAATAGCACCCATTCTAACGCGACGGGGCCCAAAACCACCGCATCCAAATCGGTTAAGGCTAAACGCCCATCTGCCACTAAAAACTGGTCCCAGCGTAAGTCCGGCATAATCACCCCAAATTGTTCAGGCACAAATGCTTCTGGGTGCCCTGCTAACTGCTGCAAGCTTTGCTGTTTTAAGTGTCGCTGACTGGCTGACGCGTCGGGTAACCTTTGCAAAAAGGCTTGCAATTGCTTTGGCCAGCTTTGGCGTTCGCCTTGTGGCTGTTGCAAACTGCCAAACCGGCTGCTGCTAAGCCCGTGCCAACCATGGAGGTGCTGTGCAAGCTGTTCCACCATCGTCTGATCAACCCGCTCAATCTGAACCGCTTGTCCTGACAGAAAACTGGATCGAACCGCACAGGCCTGACCTTGGTCATTAAAAAACGTATCCAACCAATGGGGTAACGGGAGTGACGTCTGCTGTGCCAGCCAAGGATAACTGGTTTCAAAAACGGCAATTTGCTGCGTTAAGCTCACGCCAAACAAGCATTCGAATCCTTGCCAAAAAGGGGTTTGCAAAGCCTTATCCCTGAGTCCTTTGACCACTTCAGTGCGATCATTAAACTGTTGCAATACAATATGATGACTGCTGTCAGAAAACGGACAGGGCAGAATGTCTAGGGTATTGGGTTGATCGCTTTGAGACCAAGCGATAAGCTGTTTTAGGTTCATCTCGTGTTTTATAACTCTTAAGGCTGACAGACAACAGTAAAGGGTGATGTTTTACCTCATAACACGTTACAATAGCAAGCAGTTGTAGCATATTTGGCATGGCAGAACAAACGAGTGATAAACATGAGTGAACCTTTGACAACGGCACTGGCCAGTTTGCCGGAACTCCTTAAAAAGGATTTAGATCAACCTCTGTGCGTTTGCAACCAGGTCATTAAACTGGATATTATCGAAGCCATTGTTACAGGCGCAAATACCCTCGAACGGGTTCAACAACAAACCTATGCCACCGATGGCAATGGTTGCTGCCGCCGACAAGTTGAAAGCTTGCTAAAACACCTTTGTGAAAGAGACTCTGCTGATGCCAACTGCTAATTCCGTCCCTGTTTTTCAAGTCAACCAGATTACCAAAACCTATCAAATGGGGGAAGTTGCGGTTCATGCATTACGAGGCGTTTCGTTAGAACTGTTCCAAGGCGAACTGTCGGTTTTATTAGGCGCATCCGGCAGTGGCAAATCGACCCTGCTCAATATTCTCGGTGGTCTCGACACCCCCACCCAAGGCCAGGTGCTTTATCAGGGTAAAGAACTGTCACTCGATTTAAGCCAAGCCAGCGAAGCCGAACTCACCGACTATCGTCGCTTTCATGTGGGCTTTGTTTTTCAGTTTTATAATCTCATTCCCAGCCTGACCGCTTCAGAAAATGTCGCCGTCGTCACTGAAATCGCTAAATCACCCATGACCCCGGCTGAGGCACTTGAGCTGGTAGGGCTGGAAAATCGGCTCAACCATTTTCCCGCCCAGTTATCTGGGGGCGAGCAACAACGGGTCGCCATTGCGCGCGCCATCGCCAAAAATCCTGATGTATTACTCTGTGATGAACCCACGGGGGCGCTTGACTCCAAAACCGGTATCAAGGTTTTGGAAGCCTTGGCGAAAATCAACCAGGAACTGGGTACCACCACCAGCATCATTACCCATAATGCCGGTATTGCCAGTATGGCGGATAGAGTCATTAAGTTGACCGACGGTCAAATTGTCGATATTCAACAAAACGATTCGCGCATTCAAGCGCAAGACCTGAACTGGTAACTGATAATGAGAGCCATTGACATTAAATTATGGCGCGAACTGTGGGATATGCGCATGCAAGCGCTGGCGATTGCGATGGTGATTATCAGTGGCGTTGCCATTTTTATTATGTCACTCAGCACCTATGACTCGCTTAAAGAAACCCGTGATAGCTATTATCGCGTTCACCAATTTGCAGATGTTTTTGCAAACCTGACACGGGCACCTATGTCCTTAGCGCAACGCATTGAAGACATTCCCGGTGTCGCCAGGGTTGAAACACGGGTGGTGACCTATGTCAATTTGGACGTTCCAGGCTATAAAGACCCAGTCAGTGGCCACATGATTTCATTACCGAGGCATCAAGAACGTCAAATGAATCGGTTGTTTTTAACGCAAGGTCGTCTGGTTGATCCTAGCCGCGATAATGAAATCGTCATTAGTGTGGAGTTTGCCAAGGCACATCAACTTGAACTGGGGGATAAAATCTGGGCGATTATCAATGGTCGTCGTCAAGCCTTAACCATTGTTGGTAAAGGCATGTCACCGGAATATATCTACCAAATTGCGCCGGGGGCAATGTTCCCGGATTATCACCGATACGGCGTAATGTGGGTCGCGCGTAAGCCGCTTGCCAGCGCTTATGATATGGAAGGCGCGTTTAATAATGTCACCCTCAAACTCAATCGAAACGTTGAGCCAAAAGCCGTTATTGAGCAGCTGGACGACCTACTCAAACCCTATGGCGGCACGGGTGCGATTGATCGACACGACCAACTATCACATCGTTTTCTGGATGAAGAACTAAAGCAATTGCAAAATATGGCAACCATGTTTCCCATTATCTTTTTTGCAGTGGCGGCTTTCCTTCTCAATGTGGTTGTAAGTCGACTAATCAGCTTACAACGGGAACAAATAGCCATTTTAAAAGCCTTTGGTTATAGCAACCTAGCGGTGGGTGTGCATTACAGCAAACTGATTTTAATGATCGTTGTGTTCGGTATTTTCATTGGCACTTTTCTAGGCATCTGGATGGGCACCAGTATGAGTGAACTGTATAGTCAATTTTATAGCTTTCCTTATTTGGTCTATGAACTCAAACCTTGGGTGTTGGTTAGCGCCGGGATTGTCAGTATTGGTGTTGCTTTGGTCGGCACGCTTTATGCCGTGCGCAAAGCGATCAAACTGCCGCCTGCCGAAGGCATGCGTCCAGAGCAGGTGGCCATTTACCGCCCAACCGTTGTCGAGCGCTGGGGGCTACAAACCCTATTCTCACAGCCCACGCGCATGATATTGCGTCACCTGGAACGCCGCCCGCTTAAATCACTATTGACCAGCTTAGGCATTAGCATGGCATTTGGCATTATGATGGTCGGCGGCTTCCAAGAAGGTGCGATCAACCACATGATTGATGTGCAATACAAACTCAGTCAACGGGAAGATATGATGGTCTTTTTTGTGGAACCCAGCGCCGAAGATGCACTCTATTCACTACAAAGTTTAGAAGGCGTTGAACATGCTGAAGGTCTGCGCATGGTGAATGCCCGTTTAAGAAATGAACATCGCAGTTATCGGACTGGTGTTCAAGGGATTGAACCCGACAGTGAGTTAAGGCGATTGCTAGATGCCAATCTAACGCCGATCCACATTCCCAAAGATGGGGTGGTGATTACCGACTATCTGGCGCAAAAATTACACCTCAAACTCAATGATCTGATGACCATTGAAGTGTTGGATGGCAAACGCCCAACTTTACAGGTGCCCGTTGCGGGCATTGTCAAAGAATACGTTGGACTCAATGCCTATATGCATCGAGATACCTTGAACCGGCTACTCAAGGAAGGCAATGTGATTTCCGGTGCCCTATTGACCGTAGACGAGGACGCGCAACAATCGTTATATGCCAAACTCAAAAACATGCCGAAGGTGGTTGGCGTGGTTGAACAGCGTGCTGCCATCGATGGTTTTAATGAAACCATGGAAGAAACCATTTTGTTCTTTACCTTTATTAGCACCCTGTTAGGCGGCAGCATTGCCTTTGGTGTGGTATATAATAGTATGCGAATCGCCCTTTCAGAGCGACATCGTGAATTGGCTAGCCTAAGAGTGCTCGGTTTTCGGCGCAGTGAAGTGGCCTTTATTTTACTGGGCGAAATGGCATTACTGACCTTCATTGCCATTCCGCTAGGTTTTTTAATTGGCTATGGGTTATGTGCCTATTTAGCCTTTAATTTTGATTCCGATTTATATCGCATTCCACTGGTTTTAAGCATTGATGTTTATGCATTTTCTGCACTGGTGGTCATCGTTTCCTCTCTGATTTCAGGGAGTCTGATTTGGCGCAACCTAGCCCATTTGGATATGGTTGCTGTATTAAAAGCGAAGGAGTAATCATGTACCAACTGATACGAAATCACCCAGGCCTGGCCGCTTTTATCCTGCTTAGCATGGGGTTATTGGTTTGGGGATTCTGGCCACAGCCTATATTGGTTGAAACAACACATGCAAAGCAGGCTCCGCTGACGGTTTCGATTGAAGCGGAGGGGCAAACACGGGTGATTGATCGCTATGTTATTTCTGCTCCCGTCAATGGCATGACCTGTCGTTTGCATTTAAAAGTTGGCGATGAGGTAATGCAAGGACAGGTGTTAATGGGGATCACGCCACTGGCCTCGCAAGTGCTGGATGCGCGTAGCCGCGCACAAGCGAAAGCACAAGTCGCGGCGGCTAAATCAGCAGTATTGGCAGCACAAGAACAAGCCAGTGCTGCTGAAGCTGCAAAACAATTAGCACAAGACAAACTCAAGCGTTACCAACCCCTACTCAAAAAGGATCTGGTCTCAGAGGAGGCCTTTCAACAGGCCAAAACGGAAGCCTTAACCACCGCAGCGGCCAAACGTTCTGCCGACTTTAACGTTGAAGTGGCTCGATACGAATTAGAGGCGGCTTTAACCACCCTAGAATATTCTGCCGCCACTGACCAACAATCGCCAACAGAAAGGGTCAAAGTCACGTCGCCCATTGATGGCAAGGTGTTAAAAGTCAGTCGCCAGTGTGAAGGCCCGGTGCAAACGGGTGAAGCCTTATTGGAAGTCGGCGATCCTTCTGCACTGGAAATTGAAATTGATGTACTGTCAGCCGATGCGGTCAAGATTCGCCCAGGTATGACCGTTTATATTCATCGTTGGGGCGGAGATAAAACCCTTTCGGCCATTGTTAAACGCATCGAACCCATTGGGTTTACTAAGGTCTCCGCATTGGGCGTGGAAGAACAACGCGTACTCATTATTTGCGACTTTACCTCCCCTGAAGAATCCTGGCAGCGCTTGGGCGATGGTTATCGCGTTGAGGCCGAATTGGTACTCTGGCACCAAGAATCGGTGTTACAGGTTCCATCCAGTGCAATTTTTCGCTATCAAGAGGGTTGGGCGGTCTTTACGGTTGAAGACGGGCTTGCCAAGCGTAAACAGGTCACCATTGGTAAACGTACTGGACTGGCAAGCCAAATATTATCAGGGCTAACGGAAAACGATGTCGTGATTAACTACCCAAGTGATCTGATTGAAGATGGCACGGCGGTCACCAGCCGTAATTAGTATCGCCACTTGCTCAACCACACGACCCCACTTTAAGTAACGGATACCAAAATGTCATTTTATAAATCCATGCGAGGCAAGCTAACGCTCTTCTTATCTTTAGCGGTTTTTATTACAACGCTCGTTCTAGCAGGTTATTTTGCGCAAGTCTCCGTTCAAAAAATGCAGCAAACGCGGCTAGATTTATTATCTCAACTCGCAAAAAGCATGGCCTATCAACTGGATAAAGACATGAACAACCGAGTTCATGAAATACAGTTACTCAGCGCCATGCAAGCCGTCCGCTCTCAACAAACGCCGCTTGCCGAAAAACGAGCCTTATTTGAACAACTGCGCGCCAGCTATCCGTATTATGCTTGGATTGGTATGACCGATGCGCAAGGCAATATTCTGGTTGGCACGGATAACTTATTGGTCGGCAAAAATGTTCGCAAACGCTCTTGGTTTGTAAAAGGTGCGCAAGGCGTTCATTTGGGCAGTGTCCATGATGCCTTTTTACTCGCTAAAATCATGCCGAAACCCCAGTGGGATGACTTACCATTGCGACTCGTCGATGTGTCGGTACCCGTTCATGATGATCAAGGCGAACTGATTGGGGTGATTTGCGGTCATTTAGGCTGGGACTGGGCTTTTGAAATGCGTTCGAAGCTGCTCAATTCGCCCTTATTGAAAGACGTTGAGCTACTAGTTTCCAAGCAAGATGGCAGCTTGTTAATGGGAACGCCTCAAATTCCATCCACATCCGTACAGCTAAACCATTTAAAAGCATTGCAAGAGGCCGTCACTTCTGACCAGGGACAAGCCATTGAAAGTTGGCCTGACCAAAACACCTATTTAACCGCAGCTGAGAGAGTTACCTCTCCGTCAAATAATATGCTGCAATGGGTTGTCATTGCGCGCGAGACGTATAACCATATTCAAGCAGGCCTGGTCATTTTTGCACAGAATTCACTCATGGTATTGGTCATCGTCATGTTGCTGTTGGCACTGCTGATTTGGCGATTGGTGTCCAATGCAACGCTTAGGCTTGAAGCCCTAACACAGTCAGCCAATGACATCAGCTCTCAAAGCAACTCCCAACCTCAATTAACCGCCTCATCAACGCCATTAACCGCTGAACAAAACTTACCCCTGTATGACTCCGACGATGAAGTGGGGATTCTGTCTCATGCGCTTCATCAAATGGTGAACGACTTGAAATTGCTTAGCACGGTTTTTACCGACAGCCGACTCGGCGTAATGATTACCGATCACCGCCGTAAAATATTACGAGTGAATCAGGCTTTTTCCCGCATTACCGGCTATACGTTACAGGATGCTCAAGGTAACAAACCGTCCTTATTAAAGTCTGGACACCATAATCGCGATTTTTATGAAAAACTTTCGCGAAGTTTGAACCAGCATGGTCGTTGGCAAGGCGAAATTTGGAATCGTAGTAAAGACGGCAGGATTTATCCAGAATGGCTCAATATCAGTGTCATTTATAACCAAAATGGTCAACCATCTCATTATATCGGCATTTTCTCCGATATCAGTGATCGCAAAGAAACCGAACAAAAATTGATCTTCTTGGCGAATCACGATGTGTTAACCGGACTCGCAAATCGTGCACTGCTCAATCGGACCATTGAAAATCGGTTGGAAGAGCTTCAGCTAGCCGCTTCAGATTCATTATTAGGAATACTGTTCTTAGACTTAAACTTTTTTAAATCGATCAATGATTCGTTAGGGCATGTCATTGGCGATAAGTTATTGGCGGTGATTGGCAAACGGCTTGACCAGGCCTTTTCCGCACCCAGTTTGGTTGCACGCTTCGGTGGCGATGAATTTGTCATTTTTATGCCCTCTCTGACCGATGAATCAGAACTCAGTCGTGCCGCCGAACAGGTGCAACAGATTTTTGCCTCTCCCTTTGAAATTGACAACTATACACTTCAAGTGGGTGCCAGTATTGGCTTAAGCCTCTATCCGCGTGATGGCAACACGGCCGACAGTCTCATTCAGGCCGCTGATACGGCCATGTATGACCTTAAAAATCATCAAAAAGGGGCATTTCAATTCTTTAGTGAAAGCATGCGACAAGATGCCGTTGAAAAACTTCAACTACAGCAATCTTTAAAAACGGCCATAGAAAACCATGAATTTAGCCTAGTGTATCAGCCTCAAATTTGTTTGACTGACCAACGGCTGTCGGGGTTGGAAGTGTTATTAAGGTGGCACCCCGCCAATCAACCAGTCGTTTCTCCAGCGAGATTCATCCCCATTTTGGAAGAAACGGGGTTAATTGAGACCGTTGGCCTTTGGGTAGTCGAGCAGGCTTTTCAACAATTTTCACAATGGCTAGATGAGTGCTTATTAGCGACAGAAACCCTCTCTATCAACCTATCGGCAATACAACTTCGCAACCCTCAACTGCCCCAGCAGTTAGTTGCGTTAGCAACCACTTATCGCATCAATCCAGCTCAAATTCTGTTTGAAGTGACCGAATCGGTGATGATTCATCAAGATTATCGCGTGCTTGAAACCTTTGAAGCAATTCGGAGCGCTGGTTTCCATTTTGCAATGGATGATTATGGCACGGGCTATTCCAATCTCAGTTACATTGATCAAATGCAATTTTCTGAACTGAAAATTGATCAGGGGTTTATCCGCAAGTTGTTAACGGATCCAACCGATCAACTGATTGTTAAACATACGATTGAGATGGCCCAAGCGCTGGATATGAAAGTGGTTGCGGAAGGCGTCGAGACCTTGGCGGAACTGGATGTTTTAGGCCTCTTTAACAAGCTGATTATTCAAGGATATTATTTTGACCGGCCATTAACCGAAGCCGACCTAAGCCAGAAGTTAAAGCGGACGCAAGCTAAAAAATGGCCACCCGCCGGTTAACGAAGATTCAACTTCAAAGTCTTAATATAGTCTTGTCCACTGAGATCGGTTTGGGTAAAGGTTAAACTCAATTGACTGACTTGCCTTGCCACCAACTTCAAGGTCTGAGGGTCAACTACTTCAACCGTTAAATCTGGCGTTTGTTGCGAATCATATTCATAATTTGACGTCCATTTATTGGCATTCACAGCGCAGTTTTCCGGCGGCACATAGATATAAAGCGTTTGACCTAGTTGATAATCGTATTGGGCATTTTGGTAGAGCGTGACCATCTCACCATCCAAGGTTGGGGTCAAAAATTGCCAAGTCTTCGTCAGCGTTTGCCCCCCATACAAATAATCAAAACTGGCTTCATAAAGGGTTTGCCACTTGAGTCGTTGTTGCGGGAAGGCGGCAAACCATTCCTTCTCGGTCGTTTTCCAGTGCGCTGCTTCCGCATCGGGTTGATCCGTTGCATTCGATAACACCCGATTCAAAACCACTTCGGTACCAGTCACCTTTTCAATTAACCGAAACGTATCGGGTAACAACGTATAGTCTGCTAATTTTGACGGATTGATTTGCACACTGATCGGATTACCAGACACCTTGCAATCCGGCAATGGATCCGGCGTCTCTTCAAAAAATGTCGGTAACACTTGGCTATAGGGCGCAGGCCACACCACCATATCCGCCGCTTTTTGCGCTAAAGCATCTAACTCTGAATGATAACGATCCGTTGAAATCCTGGCATTGTTATCGCAAAGATAGCCCGACCGGCCATCACCCCCCGCATTACAGAGTACTTCCAATGCAGACACCCCAGCATTGGTCACCAGCGCACTCCAAACAGGATCATCGTCCTTATTGGGCACAGCAACTTCTTTATAGGCGATACCGATTTCATCTTTTTGAAAATCTAATAAGCTCATTCGATGATACACAGCGGTCATCAGTTCATCGATCAACCCGGTAAAATTCGACTGGTTATAACTGATATTTTCCGATATTCCCGGCCACTTGTAGCCAGCAGCATGGGCCCGATCCTGTGGTGTTTGACCGGTATAATACAAGCTTTTCTGAGGGTCCTCAGCATGCCCCAACGCATTGTGATACAGCATATAGTCTAAATGAGCATTGGCTGACTGTAACAAGGTGGTATTTTCAACATAAGCCGGTAATTGCACATAACCACGCAAATAGTTCAAATAACTTAAAGCCGAGTCGGTTGTGGGGTTAAAATTTGATGCCACTGTGGCTTGCGCCTCACTGTCCACCAGATTGGTACTGGCATTCAATGTGGGCGTCTCAGAGTCCAGCGCCGATGTCGCATCAGAACCCCCTCCGCCACAACCAGCTAACCCAACCGCTAATATCCACGCAACAAAAACTCGTTTGAGCACCACGATTGCTTCCTTTTATTGTCATTCACTTAAGGCCTTGCAAACCTCAATATTAAGCCATAAATTACCCAGGCCTGGTCATTTTAACATTGATTTCTTTGCCCAAACTGAACGAAAAAACCCTTGTCGTCAAAAAACGACAAGGGTTAAAGCTTTTAAAAAAGTTTTGGCTATTTAATCGCCGGTAACCCACCAATATAGCCAATATCGCCAGCATTCATTTTTGGAATACCGATGGCTTCCATCTCTGCTTTTTTAGTGGCATCAAGTGTTTTCAGATAATCACCATGATGTTGAGAGTTACTCATAATGTAGGCGTAACCATCCAACTCTTCAACCACCTGTAACCCTGTTGCTTCAGCGCCTGAAACCAGTGATAAAATACGGGTTAGTTTTTGGGTATCGACATTGTAAGCCCACACAAAATTATTGATATGCATGCCTGAGTCTTCACCGATAAATAAAGTACGCATCTTTTCTGCAAAGAACAGGTTATCGGTGTTCGCGATGAAATTAGGATCCGCCGTATTTCCTAGGGTATCCGCTTGCGCTAAATCACGACCCAACAATCTATTCTCAACAGCCATAGAAGATCCGACATAGTCGGAATGGATAGCATTATTAGCCGTATCAGATAGTCCAGATTTCAAAGCAATCGTGTAGGTTGCCCCCGCATTCAATTTTGCAAGTTTGATATGATCCGCCAATAAATTATCAGCAACGCCATCCTCTAACATCCCTTTGTCGATATAAGACATCGCTAAATACAGCTTTTTATCGGCAGCATTAACCGCCACCCCCTCCATTTTATTAAACTCGGTGGTTGCACCTAATAAAGCGGCATAGCGACGCGTTTCTAAGAACGCAGCGGCCGTTTCTTTACCCGCCTTAACCGACAAACATTCATCAAAGGTAGAACCGGACCGAATTCTGGTTAAGCCTGCAGGACAAGTTCCATCTGCATTCATCGCTTGGTTATTAAAAATACTATTAAAAGTTTCAGTATCGGCTAATGCTTTCACGTCTGCATCCGTTGAATGCCCTAACTTGACCCAAGTTAAATTCGCTCGACCACCATTTGATGCTGAAGTTTGGTTCCATTTTGCTGCATATAAAGTTCCAGCAGATAAATCTTGCGCCTTGTCGGCCACAAACATAAATAAACCGACATGCGTGCCATCATCGCCATAATAGGCGGTGCGACTATCCGGCATAATTTCAGCTTTTTCCCAAGTTCCTCGGCCCATAGCGTAATGTTTGACGACAGAGTAAGCACCCTCTTTTTTAACAGTGACTTCCGGAAAGAAGCCGTAGTGATATGGCGTCGCTGTTTGAGTACCGTTAAAGTACAATTGATTTAGCGCTTTCACCCCCTCAATGGTTCTAGAGGTGTAAGACGCGTTTAAGGGATTAAATTGCAAGTCATAATCTTCTTCTGATCCCAAGTGCGTGTTCCATGGCGTTTGAGAGCCAGCGCACGGAACCCAAAGCCCATCAACGCTCGAAAAATCAATCGGCTTTTGATCTTTAGCCGTTAATTTACCTGTTGCGATGTCTTGTACCATTTCCGTTAAAATCATGCTCATTGGCATACGTCTATACCAATTAGCCGCTTTTCGACTAACAGAACCATCTGACAACAACCAATCAGATTCCAGGTGAGAGACCATGAATAATTTATTCCCAACCTCTAACAAACTATTTGCATCTGGCGTTTCTGCAATGACGGGCTTGCCGAAAGGGTCATTAATGGGCTTCATATTCATATCATATAGCTGACCAGCTGGATGCTTGTTTTGACCAACTCTATCTCCGACGCCAAACAACTTGTTATACACCAATGGAAAACTTTGTGTTGATCCATCTGTGTATGTTACTGTCGCAATGGATTCTGAATGGGTCTTTGCCATTTTTGCTGCGGTTGTCGGTGCTGCCGTGTCTGAAAAGGCAACTGACTGAATCGCTTTACGGACATGATTATTTGTCGGCATGGTTGCATCACTTTCTGCAGAACTCGTTGACTGCTGGGCACACCCAGTCTGTATCATTGCAACGATCGAGATAACCATTGCCAAACTCAATTTATTCAATCTCACGTATCATCTCCTAAATCATAAGCCCGTCACCTTAACGGCGCTAGGATTATCATAATTTCTCAATGTGACATTTGACCTACAATTGACAGAACAATGAATGACAAACCAATCTCATCGATTTATTGTAAAAATTAATGCAGAATACAAAGGGACACACCCACAACAACTTATTGACAGGAAGTGAATATGCAAGCAATTAGTCGAATTGGGCTTGGGTTTATGCTGATTTGGGCATTGACTGGCTGTACTGATGTACCCGACAAGGTAACGCCAGTCAGCGGTTTTGAACTGCCGAAATACCTTGGGACTTGGCATGAATTGGCAAGACTGGACCACAGTTTTGAACGTGGATTGACAAAGGTCACGGCTCAATACAGTATGCGGGAAGACGGCGGCGTCAAAGTCATTAACCGTGGATTTGATACCAACACGCAAAAGTGGAAACAAGCAGAGGGTAAAGCTTACTTTGTTGAAAGTGCCGATATTGGACGCTTAAAGGTTTCGTTTTTTGGCCCCTTTTATGGCGGCTATAATATTGCCAAACTGGCGCCCGACTATTCTATGGCCTTGGTGATTGGCCCTAATCTAGACTACGCTTGGTTATTGGCGAGAAGCCCAAATCCTCGGCAACAAGATTGCCAACCCTTTTTAGATGAAGCCAAACGAATTGGCATTTCAGCTGATCGTTGGATTTGGGTAAACCGTTGCAACAAACCAGACTAAAACGTCTGGCTTGCAAGTAGGTAAATTTTTAAGGCTTTTAAACCCCAGATTACATCATGGGATAAATAGAAGCCAGCTTTTCAAACTGTTCCGCGGTAAGCACCTTTTTCATATTGTCTCGGCAATCCAGTTTGGTGGCGGCAATTTGCGTACGAATGGTTAAGCTTTCCTCGAACTTAGCCATAAATTCTGCTTTAGAGATGCCGGCCAAAACTTCTTGGGTAAGAGACTTTTCGAGCGTTGTTAGTTTTTTAAACAGGCGCTGCATTTTATCGCCATTTTGATTACGCCAATCTTTTAGTCGAGCGATTTGGCCTTGGCTCAACCCCAGTTCAGCAGCATTTTTCAGTGCAATTCCGGTTAAATTTGGTGTTGCAGGATTTGCATGTAAAACCCTCAACATGGGATGTTGATTACGACCATTGCTCAACTGCTTGCCCTGCATACTTCCCATGCCGCCCATCTGAGGACAATTGGCCATGCCATTCATCTTGCCTGCCCCCATTCTCATACCTTTACCCATTGGCACTATGGGACGACCCACTGCCTCAACCGTTTTGGTTGAGCCGTCTTCAAAGGTCAAATCAAGCTTGATGTTCTGACCTTTCTGAACGGGTGCATTCAAACCAATCAACATCACATGCAACCCACCTGGCTGAAGTACCGTCGCTTCACCCGCTGGCAATTCAATTTTTTCAACCTGACGCATCCGCATCACGCCCTTATCATGAATATGGGTATGCAACTCAGTGATCTTATTAATATAGGCTTTTGCTGACAGCAACGTATGATCTTGACTGTCATTATTTTTGATTTTCATAAAGGCGGCGGTTGCGGGTGCATTAGGCGGCACCATGCGCACATAAGGATCCATTATTTCAATTGAGTCTGCCACGGTTGCCGCCCAAGCCTGCCAGCTTAGTGCGCAGCCAAAAATCATTACAAATATTGAAAACCGTTTCATAAACAACTCCTTAGTAATCATTTTATTAACCTAGTGCTAAATTATTATAGCCCTTTATTTTTCAAGCTTTTCTATTTTGATCAACACAAACAAAACGGCGATAAACGACCGCTGCCTATGGGGATGGGATGGTATAGGCTTGATGAATGCGTTCAATTTCTTGAAGCAACTCATCTGACAAAGTAACGTGAATAGAGTCAATATTTTCGACTAACTGAGCCATAGTGGTGGCGCCAATGATATTGGCCGTCACAAAAGGTCGACTATTGATAAATCCCAAAGCCAATTGGGTTGGGGTTAAGCCATACCCTCTTGCTAAAGCAGCATAGAGTTCCGTGGCTTTAATTGCATTGGGTGAACTATAGCGATCATAGTTTTTAAACAAGGTTAGCCGTGCATTTTCGGGTTGCCTACCATTTAAGTATTTGCCGCTTAAAACCCCAAAACCCAGCGGAGAATAGGCGAGCAGCCCCACGGCTTCTCGGTGACTGACTTCTGCCAACCCCACTTCATAACTCCGATTCAGTAAATTATACGGATTTTGTACCGTTACAATTTTCTCAAGGCCGAGCTTTTCAGCTAAGTGTAAAAACTGTAACGTGCCCCAAGGGGTTTCATTAGACAGTCCGATGGAGCGAATCTTGCCTTGCTCTACCAGTTTTGACAATGCGGTTAAGGTTTCTGCTAGCGGCGTCAAATCATCGGGTTCAGCATGAGGTTCAAACCCCAAGTTACCAAAATAATTAGTGGTTCTTTCCGGCCAGTGTAACTGATAAAGATCGATATAATCCGTTTGTAATCGCTTTAAACTGCCTTCCAGCGCTTGCTGTATTTGGTCAGCATTAAAGCGAGTTTGACCCTGACGAATATGCTTGACAAAATCACCAGGCCCGGCCATTTTGGAGGCCAAAATCACCTGATCACGCTTTCCTCGATCCGCCAACCAGCGACCCACGATTTGTTCGGTAGCGCCATAAGTTTCAGGCCTGGGCGGTATTGCATATAATTCAGCGGTATCCCAGAAATTAACGCCTTGATCTAACGCATAATCCATCTGCTCAAACGCTTCTGCCTGGGTGTTCTGCTCTCCCCAAGTCATCGTACCCAAACAAATGCGGCTAACTTTAATATCCGTGTGGCCTAAATAAGCATATTCCATGTTATTCCTTTCTGACTCGCTGATTTATCGTCTAACACGTTCAAAATATTTAGAAATAGGCATCAATTGTTAAATAGAGCGCCGAAAAATCACCATCGGCAATATCCCCATTTTGCCCCATATAACCATCTTGAGAAAGATACTCAGCATAGATCCAACCTGGTCCATAGTTATACTTTATTCCTGGCGCATAGGCCATAATCATACCAACGTTGTTCCCTCTGGTTTGGGTACTGGCAGCCGTCCAATCAATATAGTATGTCCAATTACCTTGTTGTCGACCTAACTCAAAAGCATAACGGGTCGTTTTAATATCTCTTTCGAGTGATGCTTGAGCCGCATAGTTACTGGGTAGGGTTCTATTCGCTAAAATGACTTCTGCCTTTGCAAAGGTACGCCCATACTGCCCTTGATAGGCGACCACGCCGGCCGAATGACTGCCACTTAAGCTATCATCGGTAAAGTCCTGTAACTTACCACTTTGAACCCCCACACTAACGGTCTGGCCAGCTGCCAGCTTATAGTCAACATTACCGACAAAAGTTTGGACTTTTCGATAGGTCGTTGAACTCCCCCAGTGAGCATTATCATCCGTTGAATCGGTACTGGTTTTTCCCCAGTCATCTTGATGAAAATAAGCCAGCTGGTAATCATATGTCTCTTTACTGGCACCCAGTTTAAACCCAACATCCATTTGGTCGCCATAACCGGCTTGAAACATATCTCCCGGCCAAAAATTACTGGTTTTCCAGCCAAAAGGCACTTGTGACTTACCCACTGTCAATGCATGTTGCTCTGATAAACTAAATTGCACCCAACCTTTATGGAGAGAATTATTATCGCCCGTTGAGTTATTACTCACATCGGTAAAGCTTCCTGGCCCCATTCGCCATTCAAACGAGTAACTTCCAGAGAGCTGTTGGTCAAATTTTCCATCTGCATAAAGCACCAGTGCTTCACTTTCTATGGTGCCATTATTGGTTTCGTTGGCGCCCGCAGTGGTCTCATTAGCATAGTTAAGCCAAACGCCACCCGCAAGATTAGGAGATGCGTGAGCACTCAATGCCAAGGAAGAAAAAAGACTTACTATCAAGATATTGGGTATCGTATGTCGAATCATAATTCACTCCTCATTCTTTTCTCGTTAGTCCGTTCAAGTTATGTTACAACTTTCAAAACCATTTAACCACTCTGGCAATCTCTTTTGAAAATTTTACTAAACGAGTTGTCATATCCTATTTTGGATAGGCGGGAAGAAGTATTTAAGCATGTCTATAGACGTTTAATCATTCCCCTAAAAAGGAAATTAAGATTAACTAAGAAGGTGCTTAATGGTTGACTTAAGCACCCCTTTCAAGACGGAAACGATTTATGTTTTCAAAATTGCGTTGAAGAAGTCACAACGACATAAAACGCAGGGAAGTGTATCTTTATTCGCTATCAACCGTTTTTAGATTTGTCGTAATCGACTTCTCATAAGAGTTTGCTATTTCAGCTAAATTCTCATTAATGCCTTTAATCGATTCTGAAGGCGATACACCAACAACGCCTTCAACTTGAATAATATTATTGATAACCAGTCTTGCATGATTCTCTTTAATATCAATCTGCATGGTAAAAGTATATGCATCTCTGAGTTCTAATGAATTAACAACAGTGAAAAGCCCTGTTCCGACAATTTTACCATTTTCGTGGTAATTCACTTTTACGATTGACTTGGTTCCCTCTTGCTTCTTGTTCGCCCAAGCGAGTGACTTAGCTACTAGTGATTCTTTTGAGCCTTTTGCATTAAATGCCTGATCAATGCCGACCGAAGGATGTATTGGGTTTGAACTACATGAAAACAAGAAGAGCGTTGCCAGTAGTAAGAATAAAGAGTTGATATAACGTTTAAACATGTTTTTTCCTTCATAAAATTTAACGTCCGATTATATCCGATTGTGTTTAGCGGCAATAAAAAATTCCTTTTCAGCAACAAATGAAGGCTTTTTTAAAAAATGAATTCGGTTGGCGCCAAGCCATTCAGTTTTATTTAAGCCTCTAGCAATATCATTGCTGACATATTCTCAGAAAATGACTGAAATATATAAAAATACTTTGGAGAGGGGTCATGTCAGCAGCAAATCAATTTGATGAAAAAATCTTGTTTATCGGAAAAGATCGAAATTCAGGAAAGCCGTTTCGACCTTCGGACTGGGCAGAGCGCCTAGCAGGTTCTGGAGCCTCTCAACGACAAAATAAACGCTATATTTACTCCAATAACGTATTCCCAACCCCCATTGATGGCATTCCAAGCCTAGTGGTCAGTAAATCGCTTGAGCGAGAAGACCCTCTTCTCTATCAATTTTTATTCGATTTTATTGAACAAAATAAGTTAACGATTATCTCGGATAGAAGAGTGCCAATCAATCAGCAAAAAGATGTCAAAAATGACAGAAGAGAACCGCCATCAAGCTTATCTGCTTAAATTGACGATAAATACCAGGCTTCTAAAGAGACTTATCAGAATCCGCCAACGCCACCTGATTACGACCTAAAGATTTTGCTTCATACAATGCACTATCAGCGAGTTTCAAGGCCAGTTGAAAATCAAAACCACTGAGCAAGCTACTGTGAAAAACGCCCATACTTGCCGAGATATTGATGACCTCCCCCTTACTTTTAAAGGAATGTGATTGAATATAGTCTCGAAGGACCTCCATTCGTTTCATGAGTTCTTTCAATGAAATACGATTCATTAATAAAACGAACTCCTCACCGCCTGCTCGATAAACTTGATCAGAACCTCTAACATGTTGCTCAAGGACATATGCAAACTCAACCAGTACGGCATCACCAAAATCATGCCCATATTGATCATTGACACTTTTAAACCAATCAATATCTAGCATAACCAAACCAAAATCTTGCTGATGAGATTTAAAGGCTTGAATCGTTTCTTCAACATCCTCTTCCATTGTTAGGCGATTTTTCACACCTGTTAAAGGATCATGAGATGCCGCTTCTAATAATTTTTGGTTTGCCTGTTCCAATTTTATGGTTCTTAATTCAACCTGGTCTTTCAAACTGTTTAGTAGTTCACTCACCTTCTTTTCGGCATTCAACACGGATTTGGCCATTGGCCTGAAAATAAACAAGACTTCAAGCATCAAGGTAAACAAAGTGAATAGCAACAAAAAGGTTTCCATATCTGATATCAGCTCTAAACGATCCTCACCTTCTTTCTGGTATTGAAAAACCACCTTATTCAAATCAACTAACAAGCTTTCCGAGACTTGATCAATACGATCAATCACCTCCTTAGACTGATCAAACGTTTCCGCTGAAATTATTTGTAGCGCTAGATTAGTATAACTATTCACCCGTTGAGAAAGGTTCATATCACCAAAATACATATCACGAACTGCTTCCGACAGAGGCATAACTTGATTTTCAGCAAGGTTTCCGGATGACAATCGTTTATTCGCTGCTACCATTTCAGCAACACGAGACCTTAAACTATTGATAGAATCGGCAATTTCTGAACGGTCATTGCGAAATCTTTCTCTATGAATGCGATGAACATCCAAAGCGATATGCTGACTGAGCATCCTTTGTTTCCCTGAAATATTGACTACAAGCGCTGTACTGTCAGAGTCATTTAAAGCCGATTTAAGCGCAACAAAAGCACCCGTTGATAACAAAGCAATAATCAGCACGGCAGTCAAATACCGACGAGTAATCAAACGCTCTATATGTTTAGCATGTTCCAGCTTTTTCTTCATTTCGCTTCGTTCCAATAATTAATCTCAACTAGAAAAAGTTAAGTCGATTTCAATTGCGTCAATGGCCATATCAAGCCTAAATCTATTCCTCCATTATTGCATTAAGCTTAACCAGAATTTTTTTATGTAACTTTATAAGTTTTTCAACGCCAGCCTGCTTGTCTTCTTTATTTGAACGTAGTAGTTTTTCAGCTAAATGATGTAAGTCATCATGAATTTCTTTTAGCCCATTAAATTCTGGGTGTTCGCGTTGTGCTTTAGAGGATTCATGAAGAAGCCAGTTGCCTAAATAACAATGAGATGAATCAAGATTGGGCAGCTCCGAGGTTTTGTTTTGTATAAATGCTTCAATAGTGTTAATCCAATTTTTATGCTCAACTTCCGTGTGTAGAATAGCGCGATCATGCGAATTTAAAGGTTTTAAATTTTCCCATGAAGAAAAACCCGTCCATGATTGAACCCAACCTTCGACTTCCTCCGCTGGCATTGCTCTTGAAATGACATATCCCTGTGCGACTTCACAACCTAATTGCAATAACATTTTCCCAAGTTTTTCGGACTCCACGCCCTCAGCAACGACATGGCTATTGAATGCATTGGCTAACCCGATGGTCGCTTCGACAATTGACATATTTTGGCTTGAAGTCAGCAAGTCAATGACAAAGCTTTTATCAATTTTTAGCGTGTTTTTGGGAAGTTTTTTCAGATAGTTTAAAGAAGCGTATCCTGTACCAAAATCATCTATCGCAATACTGATTCCCATACTTGAACATTGACTTAAAATCTCAGATGTCAGTTCAAAATTTTCAAATGCTAAGGTCTCTAATATTTCAATTTCAATCGAATTTGGCTGAATATGATGGTGTTTGACCAACAGCTTCTGCAAATATTCAACGAAGTTTTCTTGTTGAAGTTCATGCGAACTGACATTAATACTCAGCGTCATATCTAGACCCGCTAAATGCCAAGTTTCAAGTTGAGAAAGCGCGGTTTCTAACACCCAATGCCCAAGGTCTATCATAATACTTGAATCATGCTCGATTAAAGATAGAAAGCTGTCAGGGTAGACAAGTCCATTTTGCGGATCATTCCAACGTAAGAGAGCCTCGAAACCGATCACCTTGTTCTTTGCCATATTTACTTTTGGCTGATAATGGAGAACAAATTCTTCTTTACTGATTGCTTTCCGAATTTTTTCTATATCCTGCTGTTGTTCTTTCAGCTCTTTAGAATTTTCAAGATTAAAGAATTGATATTGATTTTTACCTAATAACTTGGCTTGATACATGGCTTGGTCAGCCTGGCGAAGGAGGACCTCATTACCAACATCGACCGTTTGAGGATAAAAGCTGACACCAATACTGGCAGAGACACGCAAATCATTTTCTTTATATAAGATATTAGAAGACAACTCAGTTAAAAGACGCTGAAGCAAAGGCGTCACTTCAATCGTGCTTTTAAGTTCAGATGCGACAATAACAAACTCATCGCCACCCAACCTTGAGACGATATCACTCTCTCTAACGACTGACTGCATT
>CBFHUY010000009.1:0-26997 GCA_965658885.1 Hydrogenovibrio sp. | reverse complement strand
AATGCCGCAGGGCAAGTGGCGGCTGGAATGTTGGCACCTTTTGCAGAATTGGAAACCGCTGAATCGGCCATTTTCGATACCGGATTGCGCTCGATTCAACTTTGGCCGGAACTGCTGGCGCAATTGTCTATTCCGCAGGCATTTCAAAATAGAGGCAGTTTGATGACCGCACACACCGCCGATATGCCCGAACTCAACCATTTTATGCAGCAACTGAAAAGCAAGGTGGCCGCTGCCTCAGAGATTCAATCGCTCAGTCAGGCGCAAATTCAGGCTTTGGAGCCAGATTTAACCCATCTAACCCACGGCTTCTTCTTACCCTTAGAAGCTCAGGTCAATGCGCAGCAGTTTATGGAAGAGAGCACACGTTTTCTACAAAATCACCCTGACGTGGAATGGAAACCCCATCAAGCAGTCACGGAAGTTGCGCAAGGCCAAATTAAAACCACTGAAGAAACCGTCGGTTTTGATTGGGTGTTTGATAGCAGAGGACTGGGCGCCAAAGCCGATATGACCGATTTACGCGGCGTGCGCGGTGAAGTCTTTTGGTTGGATGCACCGGACGTATCTCTTTCTCGCCCGGTGCGCCTGATGCATCCTCGCTATCGGATTTACATTGTGCCGCGACCCAATCATCGTTATGTGGTGGGTGCAACCGAAATCGAGAGTGAAGATTTAAGCGAAATGTCGGTACGCTCTAGTTTAGAACTGCTTTCAGCCGCTTACAGCGTCCATTCCGGGTTTGGTGAAGCACGCATTGTTAAAATGCTCACCCAATGCCGCCCTGCATTAAAGGACAATTTGCCGCGCATTGAACATGCCGCTCAAACCACGCGGATTAACGGACTCTATCGACACGGCTATTTATTAGCCCCTGCCGTGGTCGAACAGGTATTAAAAGAGCTATCCATTTTTACCTCTTCTGCGACCGAACCTGATTTAAAAAGGAAAGCGATATGACGGTGATTTCTGTACGAATCAATGATGAAATGACGACCCTTCCCTGCGGTTTATCCCTATCAGAGTTATTAACCCAGTTGGATTATCAGCAACAAAATTTTGCGATTGCTCTAAACGAAAGCTTTGTCCCCCGCAGTCAATATCCAACCACAATCATTCAGGCCGACGATACCATTGAAATTGTCGCCCCCATGCAAGGAGGTTAAATGAACCCTTTCTCAGAATTGTCTAATCCAATGCAATGGGATATTGGCGGGAAACGTCTTAACAGTCGTTTACTGATCGGCTCTGCGCTTTATCCCTCTCCGCAAGCGATGCAGGGCGCTATTGAAGCGTCTGGCGCTGAAATTGTGACCGTCTCGTTGCGCCGGCAATCTGCCGGTGATCAAGCAGGCAAAACTTTTTGGGACATGATTAAGGCTTTAGATTGCCATATCTTGCCGAATACCGCAGGCTGTCATTCCGCCAAAGAGGCCATTACCACTGCGCAAATGGCACGTGAGGTTTTTGAAACCAACTGGATTAAGCTGGAGGTCATTGGCGACCAATATAATTTACAGCCTGATCCGTTTGAATTGGTAAAAGCCACTGAAGCGTTGGTCAATGAGGGGTTTGAGGTTTTTCCTTACACCACTGATGATTTGGTGCTCGCCCAACGATTGGTGGATGCCGGTTGTCGAATTCTAATGCCATGGGGGTCTCCGATTGGTTCGGGAAAAGGACTCATGAATCCATATAATTTAAAAGCCATTCGCAAACGCTTTCCTGAATTAACCCTCATCGTTGATGCGGGTATTGGCAAACCCTCTCATGCGGTGCAAGCCTTAGAAATGGGCTATGATGGCGTTTTGCTCAATTCGGCCGTTGCTTTGTCACCCAACCCGATTGCCATGGCAAAGGCCTTTCAATCCGCTGTAAAAGCGGGCGTTTATGGCTATCAAGCTGGCACCATGCCCGAAAGAGACTTAGCAGCGCCCTCAACACCGGTCATTGGCACCCCTTTTTGGCATCAAAAATGACCAGGCCTGGTTATTTTTGTGCGCCAAATATCGACTTAAACAGGAATAATGAATGCAATTTTTAGCTTGCCAAACGCCGGAAAGCCCCTTGGGAATTTACCCTTTGGTTGACCGCGCAGACAAACTCCGCCCGCTGTTTGAAGCGGGTATTACCACTGCACAAATTCGCATTAAAGATTTAACGGGTGCGATATTAGAGCAAGAGCTCGCGGATGCGGATGCCCTCGCGAAAGCCCATCAAGCTCGATTGTTTATCAATGATTATTGGCAAATTGCATTCAAACTCAACAGCTATGGGGTGCATTTGGGACAAGAAGATTTGGCCACAGCCGATTTAAGCACTTTATCTCAAGCCGGCATACGACTCGGCCTGAGCAGCCATAACCCGTCCGAATTACGCCGCGCTTTAGCCATACAACCGTCTTATATCGCCATCGGCCCCATTTTTGAGACCACTAGCAAACACTTGACCTACCACCCTGTTGGCCTAGCAAATTTACGCCAATGGACACAAAACCTTGATCTGCCAGTGGTGGCGATTGGCGGCATTCAACAGCAGCATCTTGCCGCAACGGTTCAGGCGGGCGCCAATGGCATCGCCATGATTAATGGACTGCATCTCAATCAAACAAACCAACAGCAGTCGCTCAAAACGGCGATTGAAACCTTTAACCAAGCCTATCAAAACGGGAGCCTTGAAAATGCCTAACCCAACGGTATTATGCATCGCTGGATCAGACCCTTATGGTGGTGCCGGCATTCAAGCCGACTTAAAGAGTATTCACGCACTTGGCGGCTATGCGCTGACCTGCATCACCGCTTTAACCGCTCAAAATAGCCAAGGGGTTTTCTCTAGTCAAGCGACATCTGCGACCCTGTTACGCTCGCAAGTCACCCCCTTATTAGACGATATGTTGGTGGATGCAGTTAAAATTGGCATGCTGGCCAATGCCGAATTAATTGAGGTGGTTGCAGAGATTATTGAGGATTATCAACTCCCCAATGTCGTTTTGGATACGCCCATTATTAGTTCCAGTGGCCATCCACTTTTAGCAGAGTCTGCCATTGATACGCTTAAACAGCGCCTTTTCCCCTTGGCGACGGTCATCACCCCCAACCTGCCGGAGGTCAATTCTCTGCTCGGTAAAGACATCCATAATGGCTATCAAGGCACGGATGAAGAAATGCCAACGATTGGCAACGCTTTTTTTGAATTGGGTGCTCAAGCGGTGGTCGTAAAAGGCGGTCATATCCAAAGCCAAGATTCCGCAACGGATACACTGCTTCAAGCAAATGCGGACGCCATTCGCTTTTCCAGCCCACGCATTCTGACTCAACATACGCATGGCACGGGATGCAGCTTTTCATCCGCCATTGCTTGCTTATTAGCCAAGGGCAAACCGCTGGATTCAGCGGTAAAACAGGCCAAACAGCAAATGCATCAATGGCTTTCTCAAAGTGACCAGCTTCAACTGCGCTACCGCGACACTCAAAAAGCTCGCAGAGAACCGCTTCATCATATCTAATCGTTCGGTAATTCAGTTTAACTGATTGTTATTGCTCTGACCAAACGGCATATTCATTGCCATTTGGGTCGGTAAAATGAAAGCGACGTCCGCCTGGAAAAGTAAAAATGGCTTGAACAATGTTACCACCTGCGGCTTTAACCTGGTCAACGGTGGCCTCTAAATCCGCACTATACAGCACCACCAAAGCACTTCCGCGGTCCGGTTTTACGACTTTCTCTGACTGATAGAAACCGCCATCCAGTCCGGCATTTTCGATGGCAATATAAGCTGGGCCATAATCCACAAAAGACCAGCCAAAAGCACTTTTGAAAAACTTTTTCGTGATTTCAAGGTTGCGTGATGGCATTTCAATATAGTTAATTTTTCCGGTTTCTTTCATGCGGTTCTCCTTTCGCTTAACCCGTCATAACAACAATACTGATTGCCGTTGCATAGACGCCCAAAATAAGGGTACTTTCAAAGCCGATCCGACCAATACCATAGGTTTCTCGCCGCACCAAGCCAAGCAACAGAATCGCCGTCATTAAAATACTGACCAATCCCCAGGTCATCTGCACCGATGCCATATCATGATAAATAGATCCATTCGGATAGCCCACATCAGCGGCGGCCACCACCAGCATATTAAAACAATTGGTACCAAAGATATTACTGACGCCCAAGGTTAAAGCACCATAACGGATGGCAGCAATGGTCGTCACTAATTCTGGCGTGGAGGTTGCCAAGGCGGTGAAAAGCCCCCCGACCAACGTATCGGACAAGCCTGTTTGGTCAGCAATCACCTTAGCGGCTTCCATTAACACCCAACCGGCAATACAGGTAACAATGGCTAGAACAATAAAGCGTCCCCATGCTTCAGACAAGCTCCCATGATGTTTTTGTGAAGGCGTATCGGCAACGGTTTGACGTGTTAAGCGGGGAAACCACATGGGCTTAGCTTGCGTTTTGAGAACCAGGTGCAACCCAAATAAATAGGCAATCACGATGACTGGAGTAATCGGATGAACTCGCCAACCAGAGATGTTTGGTGTGATGATCGCTAACAAGGGCAGTGTTAATAAGACGATGAGCAGCCCTGCTAACATCAAATTCACGGAGGATGCGGCGGCATGCTCCAAGTTGGCTTTTCGATAAAAAATATCGGCAATGCCGAGAAACAACAGATTAACCGCCATGCTCCCCATCACATTACTCATCGCCAAATCAGGACGCAAATCGATTGCCGCACTTAACGTGGCCGCAAAGTCGGGTAAGGAAGTCACACCTGCCAGCAACAACACACCAAACAGGGCTTCACCCATGCCGGTCCGATCCGCCAGTTCATCTGCCAAATGTGCCAATCGGCTGCCTGCAATGATAATCACCAATGCTGAGAGCGCAAAACTGACCATACCGAGGTTTAGGGTTGTTATCATCTAAAGCCTCTCTCCTCGCATTCTAGATTTGAATGGGTTCAACCGTCTGTGTAGAAACGGCCAGCAAATAGCTAGCAGGCAACGGATTAATGTGTTCGACCGTTAGAATTCACCGGCTTCATCCAATAAATCTGCTGAATTAAACGCATCGATTATTTCTTGCCCCTGAAGTGCATTATTGATTACCATGCGAGTTTCTTCATCCGCCATTAAGAAGTGACAAGCAATTAAATAACACTCCATTTCCGGTTTTTCTTCTATGCGAACGACTTTAACTCTTTGCTGAATAATCTCTAACTTCTCCACTTCTGGATCAGACGAAACATTCACTTGCATAAAGACTTCTAAAATATCATTGATTTCCACCAAAAACTCGCTGTAAAAGGCAAAGCCTCCTGGCGATAAATCTTTGTATGGCTCCACCCAATACTCAGGGAAGATAATAATGTAATTGCTACTGGAAATGCTGTTATAGATTTTTTCAATCAATAAAATGTAATGATACAAATTAATGAATGCCGTTAACAACTCGGATGGCGAGGCCTTATTCTTATCAACATAACCTCGAATATCCTGGTCTATTTTGAGTTTTTTTAGAACGGGTCCTTCATAAAGACTATGGGGGTCGATTTTTCTACCAACTCTAAAGTATGACGATTAATTTGATTCAATTTCTCTTCAAAATCACGCAATATCGATTCAGTTCGTGCATTTTTAGCCAGTGAAGCATAGTCTAGATGGTGGTCCAGGTTCTCAGCCAAAAACCGTTTGGCATTTGGGATATCCAACTGTCCCACCGATACGCCATTAATGACTTCGCGTAGATATTCCAGCTTATCCAATACATCCATAAATAGGTCATAAGCTTCTGGAAAGCGTTCTTGTAAAGCGGTTTGAATATTTTTCAAATATTCCATTACCAAGCTATCAAGCTTATTATTGACGATCTTTGAAAAGTGCTGAATACCGGTTGTAAAAATATTGCCCTGGATCACTTTATGACTATCATGACTTCCGATCCGAATAAAGTGATATCTGATTTTGGCGTGATATCGAAAATAGCGTCGGGTGTTTTCTCGTCGGCTACGGATCGCCAGTGAATACTTGCCATTATCATGCTTGCTCTTGGTCAACCAATGGTGGGTTTTAGGCGCTTCCTGAGACAGGATTTCCAAAACAGTTTTGCGGGGCAAGCCGTCAATATCCAATAAATTATGAAGGGCTTTAAATAACGCCTCTTCAACAAACCGGAACTGGACTTTAGAGACATAACTTTCTTTTGAAAAGGAGGTAATTTTAGCGACAATACAAGCGCTGATGGTGCGTTCTACCAACTTGGCATTGATAGACTGTGGATCGTGGAAAATATTGAAGTGTTCGGAGTAACCTGCATCCAAATCTCTTAATAGGATTTGTAAGGGGGCTTGTCGTAAAATACGAAAAGCGACCCTTTTATATTGAAAAGGTAATAACTCAATAAAAAAATGATCGCTATCGTAATGGGTACCGGGCATGAGTTCACCTTATTGCTATACGGTCTTTTGGCTAAGCGACCCTGCTTAGCGTCTTGTTGACTCTGAATAATTTGAATATGATAACACTGAATACCTTATCCATACCTGAATGAAGCAGGGTCAATAAATATATTGCCCTTAAAAAGTCAACCTCACTGGGCGCCAATCATCATTTCAAAATCATCGGTCGCATCGTCACCAATTCTTCTGCCGAGGTCGGATGAATTGCGATGGTCGCATCAAAATCGGCTTTGGTCGCGCCCATTTGAATGGCTACGGCAAACCCTTGTAACATTTCATCGGCACCATCTCCGATAATATGAACCCCAACAATTTTTTGTTCGTCACCCACACAGACTAATTTCATTGCCGTTTTGATTTGGTGTTTGGTAAAGGCATAGCGCATGGGCGTAAAGTCTGTTTGATAGACCTTAACGGCTTCTCGACCATATTGCTGGCAAGCTTCATGTTCAGCCAAGCCCATCACTCCAATAGGTGGATGAGAAAATACCACTGTCGGAACTTTGCTCAAATCCATTTTTAATTCAGGTTGATTATTGTATAGCCTTTCTGCCAGATAGCGACCAGCGCGGATGGCAACGGGCGTTAGTTGCGCTTGCCCCGTGACATCGCCCAGTGCATACACATTTGGCACTTGAGTTTGGTGGGTGTCATCAACTTCAATAAAACCTCTTCCATTGGTTTGAAGGCCAATTTTTTCCAATGCCAGCGGCTCAGTCACCGTTTCGCGACCAACGGCCCAAATCACCTGATCAAACCCGCCTAACTGTTGTCCATCTTCAGATTCAATCGACAGGGTTCCATCTTCGGCGCGTAGCAGTTTTTTGACTTTGAAATGGTATTGCTTGGTGATACCACTTTCAATCATTGCATCGGTTAATGTTTGTCGAATCAAATCATCAAAGCCACGCAACACCAAATCTTTACGACTGATTAAAGTGGTTTGGGTGCCTAAAGCTTGTAAAACACCGGCAATTTCCACAGCAATATAACCACTGCCAATCACCGCCACATTTTTGGGTTGTTCGGTCAGGGCAAAAAAACCATCCGAAGAGATGCCCAAATCGGCGTTTTCCGTTTCATTCGGGATGAGAGGACGCCCACCAGGTGCAACCACAATCGTTTCTGCCGTGAACAACTTGCCATCAACAGAAATCGTATGTTCATCAACAAAACTGCCCCAGCCTTGAAGCCGATCAATGCCGAGATCTTTTATATAGCCGCTATACCAGTTATTAATGTTACTAATGTATGTTTCGCGTCGTTTGACCAATTCCGACCAATCAAAGCCGTTGCGTTCCACGTGAAACCCAAAGTCGGATGCATCGCGCAACGCTTCGGCGATATGTGCGCCAAACCACATGACTTTTTTGGGAACGCAGCCGATATTGACACAGGTGCCACCCAATTCTTGAGCCTCTACCACCGCACATTTCTTGCCATATTCTACAGCACGCTCAACGACGGATAAGCCGCCACTTCCGGCGCCAATTGCAATCAAGTCATAATCGTATTGCATCTGTTTTCTCCCATCCATTTTTGGTTATTTTGATAACAAAAAACCACCAGGCCTGGTGGTTTTTTGGGTCGATTGTGATCGATTATTTAGGCCAAGTAAGCGGCTAAATCATCGGACCCACCAATCAACTTGCCTTCGATAAACACCTGAGGAACGGTATCGGCATTGGCAACGGCTCTTAAGGTCCGTGAAGTGACATCTGAATGTGAAATGGTAATTTCTTCATATTCAATCCCCGCATCTTCCAGTGCCGCTTTGGCTTTTGCACAGAATGGGCATCCTGGCTTAGTGAAGATGGTTGCGACTTTCTTCGGTTTTGCATTCGGATTGATATAGCTCAACATGGTATCGGCATCCGACACTTCAAATGGATCGCCTGGCACATTCGGCTCGATAAACATTTTTTCAACCACGCCATCCTTAACCAGCATCGAATAGCGCCATGAACGTTTTCCAAAGCCTAAGTCGGCTTTATCAACCAACATCCCCATGCCTTCGGTGAATTCGCCATTACCATCTGGAATTAAAGTGACATTCTTAGATTCTTGATCCTGTGCCCACTCATTCATAACAAAGGTGTCATTCACGGATAAGCAAACAATTTCATCTACGCCATTTTCAAAGAAAACGGGCGCAAGCTCGTTATACCTTGGCAAGTGACTGGAAGAGCAGGTCGGAGTGAAAGCACCTGGCAACGAAAAGACCACAACTGTACGGCCTTTAAAAATATCATCACTATTCACATTCACCCATTCATTATTTTGACGGGTTGGCCAGATAACACTGGGGACTTTTTGACCTTCTTTATTTTCCATTTTTATCTCCTATTGGTGCGCGTTTATGTTTGTTTCAGCCTCTATTCTACAAGGCTTTTTCAATAAGTAAATTTAATTGTAACTAACGATGCAATAGCTAAAAACTATCAATATCCACTCTATTGAATCGGTGCCGACTGAAGTTCACGCATAAAGGTTTCAAGCCCACCGACTTCTTGAGCATATTTCATCATCACCCCCAATAGCCCTTGGTCTTCCTGCTTGGAAGCAATACGTGCAGCCAACTGAAACTCTCGATCACACACGTCTCCTTGAAATGCATGTGACTCAAGCAAAGCGGCCAGCGCCCCGACATTGCCTAATAAACAAGCCGCTTGTAATGGCTTTACTGCCTCTCCAGCAGCATCTTTCGCCACTTCCTGCTGAGGCGACACAAAGTGCTCTTGGATTAAGACTTTCATCATCCAATAATTCATTTCAGGGGCTTCTTGGCTTTCCAACACATTCATAAAGATTTCTTGTGGATCCAACCCATGCTTTTGAATTAAAGTTTGCACAGTCTTTGAAAAGGGTGACCGTGTCTCTGGCTCTAATGCTAATAAATTCATTATGCTATTTTCCTTTAACAATAACCGTTCGTTAAACCACTTGTCCTGCGGCCACCGCTGAGGCCCAAGCCCATTGAAAATTGTAACCACCAAGCTGCCCAGTGACATCGAGAACTTCACCAATAAAATACAAATGCGGTTGTTGAAGGCATTCCATGGTTTTTGAAGAGATGGCGTCGGTATCAACACCGCCCAAGGTGACTTCGGCCTTATCATAACCGGCCGTCTTGGCGGGATAGAGTTGCCAATGTTGAATTTGCTCAGCGATGCCAATTAACTGTTCTTTAGATACTTCTGCCAGTTTATCAGGCTGGGGATAAGAATTCAGCCAGGCCTGGGTAAATTTCTTAGGCCATCGCTGATTAAGCCAGGTTTGCAAACGACCGTTTTGCGCCTTGAGCTTTTCAAGTTCTGACAATACCGGGCAGTTAGGCATGAGGTTAATGTCTATTGGTATTCCGGCTTGCCAATAATTGGAAATTTTTAACACGGCTGGACCGCTTATGCCGAAATGCGTGAACAGCATTGCCTCGTTGACACTTTGGGTGCCGTCAGGCGTTTTAATGGAAAGCGTGACATCTAAAGACAAGCCACTTAAACTTTTACAAAATGCCAAGGCCTTATCAGCCATCACTAACGGAACCAAGCCGGGTCGTTGCGGGATGACCGGAACCCCAAATTGTTTAGCAATGTCATAGCCGAAACTGCTGGCCTTTAATTTTGGAAACGATAATCCGCCAGTGGCAATTACCAAAGATTGACATTGAATAACTTCGGTTTCGGTTTGAACCTGATAATGAAACGCGCTAGGGACTTGCGAATGGGAGAGTTCTTCAACCTGTTGAATGGTTTGCTTAAGCTTAATGTCGACACCAGCCCAATCACACTCAGTTAATAGCAAGTGGATTAAATCGCCGGCACGATTGCCACAAAAATGTTTTCCGGCATCACGAACTTCATAGTCGATGCCATGACGTTCAACCAGCTCAATAAAATCTTGAGGCTGATAACGGGCGAGTGCACTTTTAACAAAATGGGGATTTTGACAAAGATAATCTTCAGGGGTCACGTTTTGGTTGGTGAAATTACAGTTTCCACCGCCAGAGATTCGAATTTTAGCAGCGGCCTTAGGCGCGTGATCCAAAACCCAAACCGAGCGCCCTCTATAGCCTGCCGTTGCAGCACACATAAGCCCTGCCGCGCCTGCGCCAATAATCAATACATCCAGCTGTTTTACAGCCACAGCAAGCCTTTATAAGCGTTCATACAAATGCTGGCGGCGTTCTGCTTCGTCAATAAGTGCTTCCAGCCCTTTTTGGGCGTCTTCGGGAAGACCTTCCACCCCCATTTCAATCGTTCTATCCCCATTTTTGGCAATGCTCGGTAAACTAAACAAACGGAGTTGTGGGAATTGCTGTTCGAAGTGTTCCATAAACGCCACCCACTCGGACTCTTGGCCATTGATTAATCGAAGTGTTTTTTCAACGGTGGGTGTTGATGACAAGTCCGCATAATAATGATTCAGCACCCACTCCATCATCGGCTTGGCCATCATGGGAAATCCAGGCATAAAATGATGTCCACAAATACTAAAACCAGGGACTCGATTATAGGCATTTGGAATAATATCCGCCCCTTGTGGATACTCTGCCATGTGAATGCGTTGTGGGTAAGCATCTTCGCCAAATTGAGCTTCGATTTCTGTCACCGCATCCGGATGACGTTCTACCGGCACACCCAATGCTTTGGCAGCCGCTTGTCGAGTGCGATCATCCGGTGTGGCACCAATGCCGCCAAAACAAAAAACGATGTCCCCGCTGCGAAAACTGTTCGACAACACCTCGGCTAGAAATACCGGCTCATCCCCAACGATCTGCACCCAACTCAACGCCAATCCTCTTGGCTTTAAAAGGGCATTGGCTTGTTGTAAGTGTTTGTCTTGACGTTTACCGGAGAGCACTTCATCACCAATAATAATCAATCCAATTTTGGGAGTCATTTGTCAAAACACCTCAAGGTGAATGTGCAACCATCTCAGAGTCAGCCTGATCGACTGTTGCAGCAAGTTGGTAACAGTGCCCTGTCATCAATAGCTTCGGAGCCCAGCTGGCCAAATCACAGTTGATTTCAGTGATCACGGCATCGGTATTGACGGTGGGTAGGTGAGAAATATAGACAGGCGGTTGATAGGTTAGCTTTCGTAAATCCTCTGCTAAAGAGGCGGGGTAATAATGTTTCGCTAGGGCACTAATGCCCTTTTCTTCATCCGTGTATTGATTGTCAACAATCAACATATCCACTGGCGGCAAATTATTAAGCGCTTCCCAAAAAATATCATTTTCAGAACAGTCACCACTAAAAGCAAAGGCCGCCTGCTCATTACCCACCCAAAAACCAACCGCCGGTACAGAATGGAATGCGGGTAAAACCACGACCTGCTTGTCACCAACGGTTAAAGTCTGACCGATTTCAATCGTGTTAAGTCTGACCGATGGCGCGGCTTTTGACGGCAATTGGGTAAAGTCAGGCCAGATAACGTTATTAAAAATATGGTCTTGTAATGCTTCGAGCGTTTCTCTTAAAGCATAAACTTCAATCGTTGGGTGACCAATGCCAATGAGGGTATTGAGTAAAAAAGGCAGATGAGAAATATGATCCAAATGGCTATGGGTCAATAAAATGGAATCAATTTTCGACATTTCATGGGGCTGTAAAGTGCCAACACCCGTTCCAGCATCGACGAGAAGTGTATTGTCGACTAAAAATGCGGTCGTGGCTTGCCCAGATGCAATACCGCCGCTACACCCCAAAACCCTTAGTTCCATATTCTCAAACCCTTTCAACCCCGCAAAAATTCATAATAATTTACAGTATAAACAAAATATGTCAAACTAGAGTTTACTTTTTAAGGCTAAATCGCTATGAGTGCATCCCTTTTTAATAAAATTGAACAGCTTAATCAAGTCGGCATCGCACTTTCTGCACAAAGCGATACGGCTAAGCTATTAGAACAAATCTTAACGAGTGCACAACAATTAACCAATGCCGATGGCGGAACCTTATATCGACTGGTAAATAATTGTCAACTTCACTTTGATGTGGTTCAGAATGACAGTCTAAACATTCAATTGGGGGGCACCCACCCAGACCCAGTCACGTTTCCTGCTATATTGCTTCGCAATCCAGATGACACCGACAATTTATCAACCGTTGCCAGCTATGTGGCCATTCGACAAAAAACGGTTAATATTTCTGACATTTATGCGGATGAAAAATTTGATTTTAGTGGCGCTCTTAACTTTGATCAGGCCATGCACTACCGCACCCAGTCGATGCTAACCATTCCACTCAAGAACTTTGAGAATGATACGATTGGGGTGTTACAGCTGATTAATGCGAAGGATGAAGAAAACCAAACCATTCCTTTTTCAGAAGAATCAGAAAGTTTAGCGCGCTCACTTGCCTCACAGGCGTCTGTGGCCTTAACCAACCGTCAGCTTATCAATGAGCATAAACAATTGTTTGAAGCCTTCAGCCACTTGGTCGCTGATGCCATCGATAAAAAATCGCCTTACACGGGATTACATTGTAAACGCGTACCGATTTTAACCATGCTCTTGGCACAAGCAGCTAACCGTTCTCAGCACCCTGATTTTCAAGACTTCTCACTCAATGAAGCACAGTTATTTGAAATCAAAACAGCCGCTTTGCTACACGATTGCGGCAAGCTGGCGACTCCTGAATACATTATGGATAAGTCCACGAAATTGGAAACCATTTTTGACCGTATTGATGAAATTGAAACCCGCTTTAACCTCAAAGCCTTCCAAGACTTAGCTGCCAAATATGACATTCCCGAAGCAGAGATCAAGTCGCTTCAACAGTACTACGCTGAACAGTATCAACATATGAACCAAATTAATTTAGGCGGTGAGTTCTTGGATCAAAAAGACCATGCGTTCATTGAGCACTGGCAGCAGCAACGCATTCTAAACCTAAAAGGCGAAGAGGTTGCTTTCTTAAGTGATGAAGAAGCCACCAACCTGAAAATCGAACGCGGCACCTTGAATGATGAAGAGCGTGAAATCATGCAAGACCATGCCGCCATGTCAATTCACATGCTGAGCATTCTGCCCTTTCCAAAAGAGTTGGCTCGTGTTGCTGAAATTGCGGGGGGACACCATGAGCGCATGGATGGTAAAGGTTATCCCAATCACTTGACCGAATCCCAACTTTCGATTCCGGCTCGCATGATGGGCATTGCCGATATTTTTGAAGCCCTTTCCGCAGGGGATCGCCCTTATAAAAAAGCCAAAACCTTATCGGAGAGTTTACGCATTTTAGGGTTTATGAAAAAGGAAGGTCACATCAATGGCAAACTCTTTAACCTCTTTGTTCGCGATAAAATCTATCTGGACTATGCCAAAGCCCACTTAAAACCGGAACAAATTGATGACGTCGACCACGACAAGATTCCAGGATTTGATGGCTAACCCTGTAAACAGCCCGGAACAAATTGATGCCTGGGCGTTTTGAAGATAAAAAATCAGTGACATTAACCCTTAATAACCATCAAAAGAAATGGTAACGCCAACGTGCGGATTACCGTCTACTTTGTAGCTGCCCGGCAAGCCAAAATCAGCAAGAATTTTTCGATAGCCCACATAGGCAATCGCACTCGGCAAAATTCTCAACTCAGCTCGAAACCCATATTCCATAGTCGATTGGCCATCACCAGCGGTGACGATATTGGGCGAATAAAGATAGTCTGCAGCAATGGACGTAGGCACACTGGTCGGCAACCAATAACGCGCAATCCCACCTATCATCAATCCATAAGAGTTACGCCCTGTCGAGTTTTGATCTAAGTAATAGAGTTTTGCTTTTAAACCCAACTCTAAATTATTGTTAGACAGCATCCCCTTTCGAGTTAAGGTCCCCATCACGTCGAGCATGCGATCATCATTACTGGTAAACAGCAAGTTAGTGCTTAAATTGGTAATTTCGGTTGGGGTTTCTCTTAATGAATAAAGCCCGACCTTGCCGACATTATTTGCTAAAGACAAGTCCAATCCAGCATGCCCTTCAATAGCATGAACCGGAAGTAGACTCGTCCCCAACCCAATTGCCAAAATCTGCGATAACCACTTTGTTCCCTTGTTTATCATTATTCATTCCCTTCTTTAAGATTCTTGAGTGTTTGTAAAGAGTCTTTGAGGTCGTCCCCTGTTTGTTGAACCTGATCAACAACCGACTGCGCTTCATTCATCTTCACGTCTAGCCAGTCTCGACTACCAAACCAGTCAAACATTATGGCTAAGGCACCAAAACCTATTAACAGTATTAACACTAATAATTTATTCATTTTTCGCTATCTCAGACCTTTTCAAAATAAGACCCTTTTATCAACTCTGGGTGACGCGCTTTAATGATTCGGTTCATTGAGTTGATCATGGAGATCACCAGTTGCTTCAAAGATTCTTCTGCCAAAGCTTCCATTGCATTTTCCTGGTATTGACCTGAAACGGTCGCATAGGTTTCACTGGCCGCATTAAGCATTTCAATATCGCCAATAACCTCTTTGCCTTCAAGCTCAATAAAATACTTAAAGGTCAAATCGGGTTTTCGGGCCGACATATTAAACCCCTTTTCCGCCAGGGCTTTTTTGAACCCTGACTCAAAAGCCGCCGATTCAGGCGTCATCGCATCTAAGCTAATCACCAACTGCCCCATCAAGCGTTCAATCTGATTTTCCATCATAGATGCCAAACGCTCATTGGGTAAAGACACCTTCTCTCCACTAATGCTTTCCATATCTGCTATCAATAAACGCCTTTCCATCAACACCGGTGCGGTCGGCAACAAGGCAATCAACTGCTTCAACTTAAAGCCTTTACTGGTCGCATGTAAGTGCTGTCTCAGCTTACCATCCAGTGCATACAACCGATTCATTTGTGACTTAATCACTTCAGCTCGTGTCACTTTAACCACCGCTGAGACATCACCCGTTTCACTATTTTGTACCGGCTCTTCAATGAGTACTTTCGGTAGACGGGGTTGGGGGATTTCAGCAAAAATCGCTTTGGTTAAGGCGCGTTCAAATTCGGTTGCGCCTTCACTGTTCATCACAACATCAAGATTTTGATAGTGTCGAAATATCTTTCTGCTGAGTTGCTGCTTAGCAAGCTCAATCGCTTTTTCTTTTGATTCAGGCGTTTTTGGCTGCGCCTTTAAGTTGGCTTCGCCATAAATCATCGGTGGCAAATCAACCTTTTCAATTTTAACCACTTTTTTTTCTTTCTCTCCAAACGAAAATAAAGAGGACATGGAGGCACATCCGGCCAGGACCACACTTAGCCCCAAAATCAAAATTGTCTTCATTTTACCTCCTTATTGAGAACTTTAAATCTAGGAAAACAAACCAGTTTCATCGCAATTCCTTAGATTGATTGGTATTTTATTATAAATAGCTTTAATAAATAAAAAGAATCCGCACTGGGTTATCAATCTATTGGTAAGTCACTCACTTTCACGGTCCTCGATAGACCGCCCTTACGCCACTGACGGATTAAAAACCTAGCCGGGTGGATTGCATGACGCAACTTTTTAGACAAGAGCGGTGGGGTTCCTGCCACACTACTGGCAATCGTATCTGCCGCCAAAAATGCCGACATTAACCCTCTGGCGCCATGACCATTTGAAACGTATAAACCCGTTTGATAACGTTGATTCGGGTAAAACCGTACCGCATGAGTATGCTTCTTGTGTAAATAGGCTTCCGTGACCCAGTTCCAGTCTGGCACCGCACCAAAAATCGGTAAGTGATCCGGCGTGGTTGGGCGAAACCCGACCTTACCCGCCAGATATATTGAATTATCTAATTTTAGCCAGCTGGACATCGCCTTGGCTGCCAGCATTTCATTATGCTGCTGTGAAGCCTGAGACAAACTGGGCGTCATATCCGGTGCTTCAAAAGTCGCGCCACTAATGGCAACCACCTCATCTCCCTGACCAAAGTCCCCCGACACACTATAACCTTCATGGGTTACCGTGGTTTTTAACGGCGTATTGACCTTGTCCTTGGCAAAGTGTGACACCTGACCTTTGACAGGCCGAATGGGTAACTGCAACTGACGGTTAAATTGCGCGTCCAGTGCACCAGTCGCGATTACGACGACTGATGCATCATAATGATGATTTGCCGTCGAAACTCGCCAGGCCTGGTCATTTTTTAGATTGGAATCCGCTTGAAAAACCGCGATATCCTCAACCTTTTGTTGCCGCATCACTTCAATATTGTCATGACTTAAACAAGTTTCAACCACCGATTTGGGTTGTACCCAGCCACCCTGCGGAAAAAATAGACCGCCATAGTCGGTCTGAACACCCATTCGCTCACTGGCCTGCTTTGGTGTTTGCCAAATGGCAAAGTTTTCAGGCATCACTTTAAGACTTGATTGTAAACGCTTTTCCATAGTGGACGACATGGCCAATTGCATTAACCCATTTTGCGCACCAGTGATCGTACCGGCATCCCACCAAGGTTTCAGCCACCGCAAGGAAGCTTCCAAACCTTCAAGATAAAATTGGCTTCGTAAATTCCAATCGGCCGTCACTAACGGATGAATCGCACCCGCCAAATTGCCTGATGCTTGTTGAGATACCTCGTTTTCAGCTTCTAGCAAAGTCACTTTCCAGCCGATTTGAGCCAACCGATAGGCAACGGTCGCACCAGCTAAACCACCACCAACCACCACTGCCGTTTTGGGCTGTGAGCTCGCCATAGGCAAGTCGTTTTCCAAAGAAAACCAAGGGTGTGTAGATGAAGAAAGTGCTGAATCGCTCATATTCACAGCCTGATTAAACCAAAGTGAAGCCTATTCACTATCAACATTTTTCGAGTTTGGCAAAAGCGGTCACTAACCACTTTGTACCGGCATGTTTAAAATTCACTTGTACTCGAGCATGTTCGCCCGCCCCTTCGGTTGCCATGACAGTTCCTTGGCCAAACTTTTGATGAAAAACATTTTCACCCACTGCAAAACCAGTTTCATTGAACTTATTGGCTTGAACAATTGATTGGTGGTGACTGGCTTGACCATAGGTTTGAACAGAGCCTGTCAGTCTGACTGCTTGCACACAATGACTCGGCAACTCTTTAATAAACCGCGAGGGCATCGGATAAAATTCAGAGCCATGTAGTCGACGTCGATTCGCATAGCAAATCACCAGCTTTTGCTCTGCCCGGGTAATGCCGACATAAGCCAAGCGTCTTTCCTCTTCTAAGCGATAGGCATCTTCTTGCGATTGTTGCGAAGGAAATAAACCTTCTTCCAACCCAATCATAAACACCAAAGGAAATTCTAAACCTTTCGCGGCGTGGAGCGTCATTAGCTGCACACAATCGTCCCACTTGTCTGCTTGTTGCTCTCCAGCTTCTAACGCCGCCTGCGCTAAAAACTCAGCCAAAGCCGAATCGAATTGATTGACCTCAAAGGCCGCCATGGCTTCTGGCTGACCCTCCGAATTCTCGGCTGTAACGACCGGTTTAAAGCTGGTCGCCGCATTAATCAATTCATCAATATTTTCTAATCGACTTTGCCCTTGCTCAGAGGTATCTTTTTCAAAGTGCAACTGCAACCCGGAGCGGCCAATGACTTGAATCATCAGATCTTGCAAAGTCGCGCCTGCCGTTTGTTCATCTAAGACTTCTATCAGTGAGAGAAACCCTTTCACCGCGGTTTTAGCTCTGGCTGTCAACCCCGTTTCAACCAATTGGTTGGCCGCTTGCCAAAGCGACACTTGCTCCGTTCTTGCTAAGGTACGAATCTGGTCCGCAGTTTTATTGCCGATGCCCCTTGGCGGATGATTGTAAACGCGCTCAAAAGCCGCATCATCTGTTCGATTCACCAACAACCGACAATAGGCCAATACATCTTTGATTTCCGCACGATCATAGAATCGCAATCCGCCATAGACTCGATAAGGAATCTGGGCTTGAATCAGCGCCTGTTCCATATTTCGGGATTGCGCATTGGAACGGTACAACACTGCCACATCGGAGCGTTTACCCCCCTGTTCATACCAGGTTTCAATTTGGTTACAGACATAACGCACCTCATCAATCTCATTAAAAGCTTCATAGAGTTGAATCGGCTCTCCCTGCTCACCTGCACTCCACAAATGCTTGCCCATGCGATCTTGGTTATGCGCAATCAAGTGATTCGCGGCTTCCAAAATAATGCCTGTTGAACGATAGTTTTGCTCTAATCGGACGGTTCGAACATCCATAAAGTCTTCAGAAAACCGACGAATATTTTCAATTTTGGCACCCCGCCAACCGTAGATCGATTGATCATCATCGCCCACAATAAACAGCTTACCCGTTCCGCCTGCTAAAACTCTTAGCCAGGCATATTGCAAACTATTGGTGTCTTGAAATTCATCCACTAGTATGTGTTTAAAGCGTGCCTGATAGTGTGCTAAAACCTGTGGGTTTTTTAACCACAATTCATGCGCACGCAATAATAATTCAGCAAAATCAACCAGGCCTGACCGCTGACACTGAGTTTCATAAGCTTCATACAAAGCCACCATTTGCCTGACATAAGGGTTATGGCCGGGATCAATGTGGTGCGGACGCCGCCCTTCCTCTTTTTCGCCATTAATAAAGGCCTGAACCTGACGATGCGGCCATTGCGCTTCATCCAATTCATGCGATTTTAACAACCTTTTGATAACACGCTTTTGGTCATCTGCATCCAGAATTTGAAACGACTGGGGAAGCCCGACATCTTGATAGTGGGCACGCAATAAACGATAAGCAATGCCATGAAAGGTGCCTAAGGTGATCCCTTGTGATTCGGGTCCCACCAAAGCTTCAACCCGCCCCCGCATCTCGCTCGCCGCTTTATTGGTGAATGTCACGGCCAAAATATGATAAGCGGACACCTTGAGTACCTCAGTTAACCAAGCAATGCGATGCACCAATACGCGTGTTTTACCACTGCCCGCGCCTGCCAAGATCAAACCATGCTGATCATCAAGCGTCACGGCTTCTCGCTGCGCATCATTTAAATCATCTAAAATATGAGAAATGTCCATTACCGTCGTCGTTCCTTTTTACCATGCTGCATATCCTAAGGGATTTAACCCTGACTCGCTGATGAAATTAGAACCCCAAAAAAATAATTCAAATTTTTCTTGCAATCTTTCTCGGGAGAATGTAATAATTATCGAAATTAAAAAATTTAACCTTCACCCTACTATTTGAATATAGTCATTTTCGACTCAGTTAGGTTTCTGTTGGTGAATTCTTACCTTCAATTCTGGCACCCTCTCTTAATTAAGGCATAACTTATCCAGTTTATGGGTTCGTATCGGTTCCAGAAATTATTTTATTTTAAGGAGACAATTCTATGAGTGACAACATGATCGCAACCTCTGATGCAAGTTTTGACAGCGAAGTACTACAATCTGATACGCCAGTATTAGTCGATTTTTGGGCAGAATGGTGTGGTCCTTGTAAAATGATTTCACCTATCTTAGATGAAGTTGCAGGCGAATATACCGGTAAAGTCAAAGTCGCCAAGCTAAACATTGATGAAAACCCAGCAACCCCACCAAAATATGGTGTGAGAGGTATTCCAACACTGGTTCTATTCAAAAATGGTGAAGTTGATGCCACTCAAGTCGGTGCCCTTTCAAAATCGCAGTTAACTGCCTTTTTGGATGATAACCTTTAAGTCAGCTTCTTTTAAAATCAGCGCCCACAATATTGGGCGCTGCACAAACCGAATCAACAGCCAAAATCATTCCCTTTTAGCCACCTATTCCAACCCTTTTCCAAGCCATAAAATTCAAAGAAGTTAATCCTATGAACTTAAACGATCTAAAAAAAATGTCAGCCGCCGCACTGTTAGAGACAGCTGCTGAAAAAGGACTAGATAACCTAGCTCGATTAAAAAAACAAGACATCATCTTTGCCATTTTGAAAGCCCATGCTAAAAGTGGTGAAGACATCTATGGCGAAGGGGTTTTGGAAATTCTGCCAGATGGTTTTGGTTTCTTACGCGCTGGAGACGGTTCTTATCTGGCTGGCCCAGATGACCTTTATGTTTCACCCAGCCAAATTAGACGCTTTGGATTACGCAAAGGCGATACCATCCAAGGTAAAATTCGCCCGCCGAAAGAAGGCGAGCGTTATTTTGCTTTACTGAAAGTTGAAAAAATTAACTTTGAAGACCCCGATGTCGCCCGCAAAAAAATCGCTTTTGAAAACCTGACACCGCTGCATGCGCAAGATCGTTTAAAAATGGAACTGGGGAATGGCAGTACAGAAGATATTACCACCCGAATCATTGATATTGCCGCCCCCTTTGGTAAAGGACAGCGTGGCTTGATTGTCGCGCCTCCTAAGTCGGGGAAAACCGTTATTTTGCAGCAAATCGCCCAATCGATTGCTGAAAACTATCCTGACGCCTATTTAATTGTACTGTTGATTGATGAGCGCCCGGAAGAAGTGACGGAAATGCAGCGCACCGTGAAGGGAGAGGTCATCTCCTCAACCTTTGATGAACCAGCGACACGCCATGTTCAGGTCGCGGAAATGGTGATTGAAAAAGCCAAACGATTGGTTGAACACAAAACCGATGTGGTGATTTTGTTGGATTCTATCACCCGTCTCGCTCGCGCTTACAATACTGTTGTGCCATCATCCGGTAAGATTTTAACCGGTGGGGTGGATGCAAATGCACTCCATAGACCCAAGCGCTTCTTTGGTGCCGCTCGAAATATTGAAGAAGGTGGTTCCTTGACGATTATTGCGACCGCATTAGTGGATACCGGATCAAAAATGGATGAAGTCATTTTTGAAGAATTTAAAGGGACAGGAAATATGGAGCTGCATTTATCTCGCTCTATTGCTGAAAGACGCATTTTCCCTGCTATCAATATTGAAAAATCCGGTACGCGTAAGGAAGAATTATTAACAACGCAAGATGAGTTGCAAAATATTTGGATTTTGCGTCGTTTCCTTCAAGGCCTCAACAATGAAGTCGAAGCCATTGAAACTTTAATCGACCAACTGAAAGTTACCAAAACCAATGAAGAACTCTTTACAGCGATGAAACGCTAATTTTCAAGCAAAATCGTTAATTTAGATCGGATTTTTCTTGCAATTTTATTTTTTAGCTCTATAATTTCGCTTTCTTTTTTAAACAACTGTAGTTAACTTTTGTTTGACAGGCTCAAAGTTAGCCGATAGCTCCCTTTCAAATTCGTTTGGAAGTTGAGTCAACCAAAGAAACTACTAAAACAATGGACCGTCATCATGCAAGCAGGCATTCATCCAGAATATAAAGACGTCGTTTTCCAGGACATTTCAACTGGTGAAACTTTTCTAACGCGTTCTACGATTGAAAAAACATCTGGCGAGACCATTACTTTAGACGGCAATGAATATCCTGTCGTTCGTATCGAAGTCTCCAGTGCATCTCACCCATTCTTTACTGGGAAGCAATCATTGGTTGATACCGAAGGACGCGTTGAAAAATTCCGTCAGAAATACGGGTTACGCAAATAAACGATTTCACAAATTTCTTTGTGCAATTATTTCAAAAGGCCTACTTAGGCCTTTTTTCGTTTTCCAATCGTTCAAAAAGTCGTTACAATGCTTTTATGAATTGCATATCGACTGTCTCTAAACTTTTTCTAGGATTCTTCCTCAGTGCCGCTGCATTAACAGCATGGGCAGATGATTGCGCACCGCAAAAAATTGACGTTTGGGTCAATGCATCCTTTGCACTCAGCGGTGATTCAATCAATATTCAGAATCAAAAATTCCGTTTAATTGGTGTTGAAGCCCCTCAAATAGAAATCAAAACCAAATTCAATACCCAAGGCCAACCGTTGGCCAAAGCTGCACAGAACAACTTAAACCGATTACTGGCTAACCACAACACCTATGTCGGCGTTGAATACGATTCGTCACGTGTCGACAATTTTAATCGCCCTTATGCCCACCTATTTGTCAAACAAGGTGAGAAGGTTGTCAATTTGCAGAAACTGGTACTCGAAAGTGGTTATGCCCTCGCTAAATCGACCCCACCCAATAACCTGCACCAAAAGTGCTATTATCAAGCGGAAGCGAAAGCGCGTCGTAACCAATTGGGCCTTTGGTCTTTACAAGAAAACAACCCGCAACTCAATTACCCCATTGCCGAATCTTCAAAATTAAATACTGAAACGGTTGGATATCATATTTACCGTGGCAAAATTGTTAAGGTCATGAAAACGGGTAGTAATTACGTTCTCAATATGGATACCACCGGGATCCGTATCCGAAAAGAAGATTGGGACAAGTTTGACTATAACGCCATTAAGGCATTAGAAGGGCAAGTCATTGAAGCACGAGGCTTTGGTTTTATCTATCAACGTGCCATGTATGTCAAAGTACACTCTCCTTTTGCCATTGACCGATTAAACCCGATCAATCAATAAGCTTTTCATGTTATCAATTCCGCATTAAGTTCCTGTCTTAGCACGATTTACTAACACATCTTCTGTCGCAACCGTTAAAATACTCGTTATTTTTAAAATTGAAACTGAAAGGACTTCCCTATGGCGGAACTACAAAATGATCGTTTTTTGCGTGCCTTACTAAGAGAACCGGTGGATCGCACGCCAGTATGGATGATGCGTCAAGCAGGTCGATATCTGCCTGAGTATCGTGCAACCCGTCAGCAAGCGGGTTCATTTATGGATCTGTGCCGTAATAAAGAGTTAGCCTGCGAAGTGACACTGCAGCCATTGGAACGCTTTCCTTTAGATGCTGCCATCTTATTCTCCGATATTCTCACTATTCCGGATGCGATGGGACTTGGCCTTCGATTTGAAACGGGGGAAGGCCCTGTTTTCGATAAGCCTGTCAGAACACTGGCGGATGCCAAAAAACTGTATGTACCTGATATGGCTTCGGAGCTTGGCTATGTCATGGATGCGGTCAGTACCATCCGTAAGGAATTGAATGGTCGTGTGCCGCTAATCGGTTTTTCGGGTAGTCCTTGGACTTTAGCAACCTATATGGTTGAAGGTGGTTCCAGCAAGACCTATTCAAAAATTAAGGCCATGATGTATGACCAACCCGCAACCCTACACCATATACTTGATGTATTGGCTGATTCGGTCATTGCCTACTTAAATGCCCAAATTGAAGCGGGCGCCCAAGCAGTTCAAATCTTCGATACCTGGGGCGGCGTTTTAACCCCTCGCGACTATCAGGCCTTCTCTTTGCATTATATGGCTAAAATCGTGAATGGTTTGAAGCGCGAAAATGACGGCCGTAAAGTACCCGTTATTTTATTTACCAAAGGGGGCGGTCAATGGCTGGAAAGCATGGCGCAAACGGGCTGTGATGCATTAGGTCTAGACTGGACTACCGATATTGATGATGCTCGAGCACGCGTCGGACATCAGGTTGCGCTACAGGGCAATATGGACCCTTGTATTTTATATGCGTCACCTGAACGGATTCGTGAAGAGGTCGCGGTGATTTTAGAAAAATATGGACAGGGTTCTGGTCATGTTTTCAATCTAGGACACGGTATCCACCCAGAAGTCGATCCGGAACATGCGGGTGCCTTTATTAAAGCCGTAACGGAGTTAAGCCCCGCTTACCACGCCCAAAAATAACCTACCCGATGCTAAAAATGACCAGGCCTGGTCATTTTTAGCCATCTAAATCGATACTGTGACTAAATTCCATTGCCATCAGATACAGCCTAGACAATTCGGAAGGCGTCAGGTTTTTCGGTAATTCAAAATCGGTTTGTCCCTGCTCGATCGCTTTCACTGCGCTTAACGCTACCCCTAAAGAGCCATGTTCTTCTAACAATGCTTTTTTAATAGAGTCCTCAAAGTTGAGCTCTTTTAACAAATCATCCAACGATAAATCCATGACCGCATCTAAACAGGAAAACAATCCGACCGTAAAATAGCTGTCTTTAGAAAAGTCATTGACCCGACCACCAACCAATTCGCAAAATTTTGCACGAATTAAAGCGGTTCGAAACAACTCTGACGGTTTATCTTTGGCGCCTGACAACATAAGCAAACTCGTCCAGCTTTGTAAACGATTCAAACCAAACCGAAGCACCACATCATGAATCGATGTTACCTGATGGTTTTCACCTTGGGCGGAAGCAAACTTTAATAATTTTTGACTGAGACTCACATCCCGACTAATGGTTTCTGCCAAGGATTTCATATCAATATTAGGATCATAAACCTGCGCCATCAGCTGCATCATTGCCAGTTTGCTGGGCGGAAGTGAATGGCCTTTGATAATCACTGGCTTGGCAAAGAAGTAGCCCTGAAAGAAATCAAAGCCCAATTGATGACAAAAATCATATTGTTGCTGCGTTTCAACTTTTTCCGCTAACAGTCGAATGCCTTGTGACTTCAAGCGAGGTACATGCTGAGCGAGCTTGGAAGGTGGCACATCGAGTATTTCGACCTTTATTAAATCAGCGTACTGCTCTAACACGGCTAAATCTGGGTTAAAAATGTAATCATCCAGCGCGATTCGGTAGCCCAGTTTCCGCAAGGATTTTAAAGATTCAATCAGTTTGGTTGAAACCTTAACATCTTCTAAAACTTCAATGACAACTTGATTGCGAGGGAAAAAGGGTTTGTTTTCACTGAGCAGCATGGCTTCCGTGAAATTGATAAAGGCTTTATGATCCCCGACCACATTTTTCAGGCCGAGGTCGCCGAATAGATTCATCATCACCTGAGCGGTGGCTGCGTCCGGCTCAAGAATTATCGCAGCATTGTGATCGGTGCTGGCGCGAAACAAAAGTTCATAGGCATAAACCTGCTTTTTGCGATCAAAAATCGGTTGGCGCCCAATAAATATGTCTACTAGCTCAGCCATTTAACCATCTCACTTTAAGTCCACACCAAAAAATGCTTTTTGTTATACAAGAATTATAACGGGTTTCAACACCTTATGAGCCTAATCTCTGGATTATTTCAAAATGTGTTAATCAACTGCTTGATAGGCTTCCGGGAGATCAATTTCTTCTCCACCGAATAGAAATTTTTGCATTTCTTCTTTTAAAAAATTCTGCGCTTTTTGATCTAGGCTAGACAAACGATATTCATTAATCAAAATCGTCTGCTGAGCCAACCACTGCTTCCAAGCTTCTTTTGAAATCGTCTCATAGACCTTTTTTCCCAAAGGTCCTGGAAAAGGTTGAAAGTCCAACCCTTCAAGGGTTTGTCCTAATTTTGCGCAATTAACGGTTCTAGACATTATGATTCTCCAAGTTTTTCAATCAGCTTACGTATCGGCGCTGGCAACCCTCGTTTGAGTGCCAACGGCAAAGAAACCCACTCCCCTTCTAGTAAAACCCGTCGTGTATCTTTTAATATCACTGGTTGAATCATAAGGTGGTAGTGAGTAAATGTATGTTTGAATTCAGGCCATTTTATCAGATTGTTAGGGTTCAAATCTGGGGTTTCTACAACAGATAGCATCTGTTCTACACTCGATTCCACAGCATATTCTGGTAGGCTCCATAGCCCTCCCCAGATGCCACTTTGTGGACGCTGCTGCAGCCAAACCTGTCCCGCCGGATTACAACAGAGCAAGACCCTAACCGAACGCACGGGCTTGCTGCGCTTGGGTTTACTGACCGGGTATTTCGAAACCATTCCTTTTTGCCAGGCCTGGCAGTTTTTCGCCACTGGGCACTGATTGCACAAAGGTCTGACACGACGACAAAGGGTCGCACCTAGATCCATAATCGCCTGGGTATAGTCCGCAACACGGTCATGGGGAGTAAACTGTTCCGCTCTTTGCCATAATTGCTCTTGAATGGCTTTTTCTCCGGACCAACCATCAATCGCATCATAACGGCATAGCACACGTTTAACATTCCCGTCCAAGATGGGATGGCGTTGCTGATTCGCAATGGCTAAAATCGCCCCAGCGGTCGAACGACCAATGCCAGGCAACGCCATCATTCCCTCAAGGGTCTCCGGAAACTGACCCTGACAATCGTTAACAATGATTCTGGCCGTTTTCCATAGATTGCGCCCTCTGGCATAATAACCCAAGCCAGACCAATGCGCTAAAACACTTTCTTGTGAAGCTTCTGCTAAATCTTCAACTGTCGGAAAACGCGCCATAAAGCGTTGATAATAAGGAATCACGGTCTGAACCTGAGTTTGTTGCAACATGATTTCCGACACCCATACTCGATAAACGGAACATTGCTGTTGCCAGGGCAAATCATGGCGGCCAAATTGATCAAACCAGGTTAATAAGGCTGTAGAAAAATCAAATGCTGATTCAGCTGAAGTTGTGGACATAAAAGAGGTTAACGATATTTTTGATGACGCAAATGGTTATCATACACGTTTAAGCTATAATAACCAGCATTTGGCTAAAGGTTGCCTTATTATGACAGAAGAAACCCCCTCCATTCATCCTGAAAAACGACGCATTAAGAGTTTCGTTCTCAGACAAGGCCGACTTTCGGCTTCGCAGCAAAATGCCATTGATTCACTCTGGCCCAGCGTCGGCTTAGAATTGGATGAACAGCAATTAAACTTTGAAACCTTATTCGGGC